>CANOFK010000175.1 GCA_947565265.1 uncultured Clostridia bacterium
GCCGTATCTCTCCTTTTCCTATCTGTTCCGTTCTTTTACCGCCCGCTCAATGGCGCGTTTGGCGGCCCGTTCGGCCATATCGGCGCGTTTATCGTACAGTTTTTTACCTTTGCACAGCCCCAACTGCACTTTTACCCTGCTTCCCTTAAAGTACAGCGAAAGGGGTATCAGCGAGTACCCCTGCTGTTTTACCAGCCCGTACAGCCGCATAATCTCCCGTTTGTGCAGCAGCAGCCGGCGCACCCGCATAGGGTCGGTGTTAAACCGGTTGCCAAAGTCATAGGGGCTGATATGGCAGCCGTTCAGCAGCATTTCGCCCTCTACCACCGAGCACCAGGCGTCCTTCAAATTGGCCCGCCCCTGCCGCAGGGACTTCACCTCCGTGCCTACCAGCTCGATGCCGGCCTCCATGCTTTCCTCCACAAAGTAGTCATGGTAAGCCTTCTTGTTTTGGACAATGGTTTTTGTACCGGGCTTTGCGGCCACAAAATCGCCTCCTCCTCTAAAAGGTATGGTAGATAGGTGCCCCCGCCGGTTTTGGCTGGGGGCCGGGGCGTTTGGTTAAAGCTTGGTGCGCCCCTCCAGGGCCATCTTAAGGGTATACTCGTCGGCATATTCCAGCTCCCCGCCAGAGGGCAGGCCCACCCCCAGCCGGGTCACCAGCACCCCAAAGGGCTTTAGCAGCTTGGCAATATACATGGCGGTGGTTTCGCTCTCCAGCGTGGCGTTGGTGGCCATAATAACCTCGCGGGTGTCCGGGGTAACACGGCGCACCAGTTCCTTAATGCGCAACTCCTCCGGCCCAATGCCGTTCATAGGGGAGATACGCCCATGCAGCACATGGTACACCCCTTTAAACTCCCCGCCGCGCTCCATTACGGCGATATCCTTAGGCTCCTCCACCACGCAAATCACCCCGTGGTCCCGGCCGGTGTTGGCGCACAGGGGGCACACCTCCCGGTCGGTCAGGCCGCAGCAAACCGAGCACTCCCGCAGGCCGCTGTGGGCGTCCCACAGGGTACGCAGCAGGCTTTCCAGTTGCTTGTCAGACATACGCAGCACATGGTACGCCAGCCGCTGGGCCGTGCGGGGGCCTATGCCCGGCAGGCTGTTCAGCTTGTCTACCAGCGCGTCCAGCAGGCCAACGTGATGGTCGGCCATTACAGTACCCCCGGCAGGCCCATCCCGCCGGAAACCGCAGACAGGCGCTCGTCCTTTTCCTTGGCGGCAGCCCGTAGGGCTTCGTTCACCGCAGCCGTAACCAGGTCGCCCAGCATCTCGGCGTCCTCCGGGTCAATCACTTCCGGCTTGATCTCTATAGCTTTCACCTCCATCTTCCCGGTGACAACAGCCTTCACGGCGTCGCCCCCGGCGGTGGCGGCGTACTCCTTCTCCTCCAGTTCGGCGGTAATGCTCTCCATCTGCTCCTGCATTTTCTGGGCCTGCCGGGCCAGTTGTTGCAGGTTAGCGGCGCCAGGGGAGTTAAACCCCTGGGGTAGTCTGGCTTTCATGGGCAATCTTCCTTTCGTGGGTGATAATCAACTATAGTTATAACGGAAAAACCCGTATTTGTCAAGTAGAGCCCCCCTTTTACCCGGCCGAACCGCCTGTCAGGAATCCCCGTCCTCTTCCTCCACCGGCACCCCGGCGGCCCTTGCCTGCTCCACCAGCCGGGCAATGGGATCCTGTTCCGCCGGTTTGGCCCGCTTATAGGGCCCCAGCCGGTAGTTCCGGCCGGTAATCTGCACAATCAGCCGCCGGATATCCTCTTTCAACCGGGGGCTCCGACGCAGCAGTTCAAAGGCAAATTCCGGCGCGTCGATGAGCATATAGTTCCCGCTGGTATAGGCCGTGCTGTTCTTAAAATATTCGGCCAGGCTCTTTTCCCCCTGGCGCAGCAGGTCCAGTACCTGCCCCCAGGGCTCCCAGGGGGCCGCCTGGGCCGAAAGCTCCTCCAGGCTTTTGGGGGTAACGCCCCTGGCCGGCCCCTCCCGCGGGGCGGGGGCAGGTTTCGGCGGCGCCGGGGGCTTGGGCTGCGGCTGAGGTTGTGGCCTGGGCTGCTGGGCAGGGGGCGGGCTGTCGTCCAGTTGGGCCAGCAGCGCCTGCATATCCTCCCCGGCCGGGGCCTGTGGGGCCAGGGCGGCCGGTTGGGCAGGCTGGGGGGGCGGCTGCAAGGCGGGTGCCGGGGCGGGTATGCCGCTGGCCACCGCCTTTTCCAGCGCCTCCAGCCGGCGCAGCAGCCCGTCGGGGGTGCTGTCCAGTTGGGGCGAGCACAGGCGCACCAGCGCCATCTCCAGTTGGGTGCGGGCGTCGCCAAAGCGCATTTTGCCCATCACATCCTCCAAACAGGCCAGCCCGTGCAGCAAATCCGGCAAAGAGAGCCCCGCCGCCTGCGCCTCCATGGCCTGCCGGTCCGGGCCCTGCTCCTGTACCAGTTGGCCGGGGTCCCGCATCAGCTTAAAAAGCATCATCCCCCTAAAATACCCGGCCAGTTCGGCGCAAAGCCGGTTCAGGTCTTTCGACTCCTGATGCAGCCTGTCCACGCAGGCCAAGGCCCCGGCAGCGTCCCGCCCGGCCACGGCCCCGGCCAGCTCCGCCAGGTAGGCCTGGTCCGCCAGCCCGGCGCTGGCCTGTACCACCTCCGCCGTCACCTGATGGCTGCGGCCCAGGCACTGGTCCAGCAAAGAGAGGGCGTCCCGCAAAGCGCCGTCGGCAATGCGGGCAATCAGCATGGCCGCGTCCCGATCCAGCCGTGCCTCTTCCTGGGCCGCCACCCAAACTAGCCGGTCGGCGATCAGGGCCGGGTCAATGCGGTGGAAGTCAAAGCGCTGGCAGCGGGAAAGCACCGTAGGCAGCAGCCGGTGGGCCTCAGTGGTGGCCAAAATAAACACCACATGGGGGGGCGGCTCCTCCAGGGTTTTCAGCAGGGCGGTAAAGGCGTTGGGGGTTAGGGCGTGCACCTCGTCAATGATATACACCCGGTACCGGGCCTTCACAGGGGTAAAATTGGCCCCCTCAATGATACCGCGCACGCTTTCCACACCGCTATTGCTGGCCGCGTCGATCTCCTCCACATCCAGCAGCGAGCCGTCCTCCAGCCCCCGGCAGATCTCGCACTGGCCGCAGGGCCCCCCGTCTACCGGGTGCAGGCAGTTAATGGCCCTGGCCAGGATCCGGGCGCAGGTGGTCTTGCCGGTACCCCGGCACCCGGCAAACAGATAGGCGTGGGCCACCCGGCCCCTGGCCAGTTCGTTTTGCAGGGTGACAGTCACCTGAGGCTGGCCGACTACATCGGCAAAAAACTGGGGCCGGTATTTGCGATACAATACCTTGTACATAGCGGTAGCGCACCTCCTGTATATAGATGCTTAAAGCTTGCCCGTACCGGCAAGGGGCCGCCCCGGCTCCCCGGCGCAAGGGCGGGGCCGGCGGGCAAAAGGCAACGGGGATGAAAAAACCGGGCCGGCAAAGCGCGGCCCGGCATGGGGGATAGGAAACGGGAGAATATGTGAGCGGGCAGGCGAACTGCATCGCCCGGGAACATCCGCTTAATGCTGCTCGGTTCCCCGCCTGACATGGT
>CANOFK010000176.1 GCA_947565265.1 uncultured Clostridia bacterium
TTTGGAGGTTCTTAGGGCCCTTTTTTCAAAAAGGGCCCTAAGCGGGGTATGGGGCGGCGCCCCATGGCCTCACCCTAACAGCACAACAAAAAACGTAAAGCCTTGCCGCGCTTGATTGCGTGGTTCACGCTGAAACAAAAGGAACGCCCGGATTGTGCCCCTCCAAAGTTTTTGGAGGTTCTTAGGGCCCTTTTTTCAAAAAGGGCCCTAAGCGGGGTATGGGGCAGCGCCCCATTAAAGCCCCTGGCGGCTAAGCCACGTAAGCAGGGACACTTCCTGGCCGTCCCAGGTGACGGGGGAGCCGTCATAGTCCAAGCGGCAGTCATCGTTGAGCATGGGGATCCAGGCGAAGTGGCCCATATACTCAAAGGGTTGGCCGTTTTCGCCGGTGAACCCTTCGTGGATATCCTCTATTTTATCCCAGAAGGTAAAGTGCACATTTTGGGCCCCAGCCTTGATCAGCCGATGATAGGTAGGCTCCACAGTTTCCTGGGGGATCACCACCGGGTCGTTTTTCGCGTGGGTAAACCAGATGCCCTTATCCTTAATAGCGGCGATATTTTCGTCGGTGATAACGTCGTCATACAGGGCCTCGCAGATGGGGAAGGCAGCGGCAAAAAGATCCGGGAAGTCAATGAGCATCCGCATGGTCATAAATCCCCCGTTGCTGTCCCCGCCGATAAACACCCGGTTGCGGTCGATGTGGGGGTTCTGGGCAATAAACTGGTCGATACACGCCTTTAGAGCCTGGCTGTATATGCTTTTGCCTGTGTGGCCGTACTCACCGCTGCCATCGTTCATCCAGAAAGTAGGGGCCTGGGGGGCCAGCACATAGGCCCCGCCAAACAGGGCCTGCACCTTGGGCGCGGTAAGGGCTACCACCTTGTTGGCCGTGTAGGCGATGGTGGGATCCTGGCCGCCTTCCCCGGCGCCATGGAGCCAGACGATCAGCGGGCGGGGACTGCTCTCGGCGGTTTGGGGGATGAAATAGCCGTAGCCCAAGGGCTCTTCCCCGGCAGAACAACTGTTGTGCCATCCGCTGGCCGCAGGCATACAGTCGCCCAGGGGGAAGCCATAGTGCAGCCCGGAGAGGGTGCCGTCTTTGCTTTCCAGTGCCTTTATCTGGGTGATCTCATACTGCATATGTACATACACATTGTGATCCTGGGGGCAGGATACCCTGGCGGACAGGGGGAACAGGGGCCCATAGGCCATCTCCAGCGCCAGGAAATTACCCTCCGGGAGGGGCTGGCCCTGTTGATTGGCCGGGTAGGCTTTGGTAACAGGGATGTACCCCTGGCTGGCTACCCGGTTGGTGGCGTCAAACCAGGTTTTGGCCAGCAGCATCACGTCCCCCCGCTCGTCCAGCCGGCGCACATGGACAGAGAAACAGCCGGTATCCACCGCGCTGGCCACAACCGGGGCGGGTAGGGGTAAAAGGATGCGGGTGACATAGGGCCCAAAGTCTGTGATGCGGGTAAATGTGTAGTAACCATTGCTCATTGTAAAACCTCCCTAAAATACAGTTGTATCGCTATGTGCTTTTGGTATAATTATACTGCAAAAGCCGGAGGTTGTCAAGGTGTTCCCCACTGGGTGGGGTGCCTGGCTGGAAGGCAGTGGGGCGCTGCCCCACACCTTTCCCCTTTGAAAAGGTGGACGAAACTTTTCCATCCCCTGCCGGGAACCCCGTTGAAGGGGCCCGGCTTACGGTTGGGGAAGAGGGTTTATCCGGGGCTGGGGCGCGTCCGTTATACCAACGGGCTGCTAAGCTGCCGCAAGCGGCGCTCCTCGTCCCATAGGGCCTGCAAGGCCGCGAAGTTCTTGTCCGGGTCGGCCATAAGCTGGGCCAGATGATCCAGCAGCCCCAGATCTTCTTCCCCCAAAGGCGCCCCGCCCAGGAGGAAACCCTCCATAAACCGGGGTTGGAACACATAGGAGATTTCATGGTTCATCAGGGCGTGGAAGTCATACACCAGGTACCGCCCCACAGCCCGCAGGCTGTTGGTGCCCTGCCTGTCGGCGTACAGGAATTGGGTACCGTCCGTGTCCCCACGGCGGATGGCCAGCCAGGCATCCGCCGCCCAATCAAACTCGCCGGGCTGCATATCATACTGGGTGATGGGCATGGGTAGGCCCTGGTAAAAGCCGTCGGCGTCAAAGGTCAGCCAGCGGCCCTGATCCTCCAGCCACAGTTGGTTGATCCAGTGGTCCATGCTGGTGCCGGGCCGGATATAGGGGGCGAACCCAGCTCGGCTGCGGCAGGGCAGCCCTTTTGCTTTGTAAATCGAACTGACCAGTACCGACACAAACCGGCAGGTAAGCACCAGCTTGTGTTCTACCAGCCGGTCCGGTACAAATCCACGCTCGTCCAGGCGGAACAGCCCGGCGGCTATGGAAGGGGCGGTCAGGTAGATGTCATCCTCGCAAGGGGCGCGGTACCAGGGCCAGCGGGTCATATCGCCATAGCGCAGGTCGGCGTTGGCATACTGATTGCCCTGTGCCAGGGTGACCCGGTGGATGATCTGGTGGGAGATCAGATCCCCCAGGGCATGGGGGTTGTCCGGGAGGGAGCGGAAGTAGCCGGCATAGAGGCCGGGGTAGGTAAACGGGCCGGTAGAACGGAAGTGGGAAAGCATTTCGGGGGTCATAAAGAGGCTCCTTTCATGGTAAGGGTTTGGAGAGTACAGTGCTTTAGCTCTAAAAGAGATAAATCCCAGTACACGGCCGTATAGCTTATGGGTGCTATACCGGTTGGTGCCGTGTACATTGTAGCATAGGCCACCCTTTCCTGCCTGTCATTTTGCCTACGCTTTTGTCTGGCGTGAATTTACATTTTACATTCCGCACAAAGTTTGCGGAGATTAGTTTTACATGGTAAAATGGGGGTTGGCACCGGCGTCGAAACTGTGGTATAATAAGGCGGATAGAAGCCAAAGGAGTGCCCGTTGTACGCTATTGGCGCTGCCATAGCGCTGTATGAGGAATGGAGGAACAACAGTAATGGAAGAGAAAAGGCAATCGTCATTTTTCAGTCTGGAGGATCGGGTGGCGCCCCTGGGGATCATTACCCTGGAAGGCGCGGAGGAACTGGCGGAAAAGATCGATGCCCATCTGGTGCGTTGGGCCAGAAGGGCCGGCATGGAGGTAGACACGTTCCGGCT
The DNA here is from genome assembly GCA_947565265.1 of uncultured Clostridia bacterium. GTDB lineage: Bacteria > Bacillota > Clostridia > Oscillospirales > Acutalibacteraceae > Acutalibacter > Acutalibacter caecimuris. The sequence goes on from CANOFK010000176.1 coordinate 3,165, forward strand.
GAAGAGCAGCTGCCCCCGGTTCAACTCCGGCGATGCCAAAGCCATTATCGACCAGACCGTACGGGGCTACGACCTGTTTATTGTGGTGGACGTAGGCAATTACAGCCCCACCTACCCCTATTTTGGCGTAGAGAACCATATGTCCCCCGATGACCATTTTCAAAATCTCAAGCGCATTATCCAGGCCGCCAGCGGCAAGCCCCACCGTGTTACTGTCATTATGCCCACCTTGTTCGGCGGTCGCCAGCACCGGCGCAAGTACCGGGAATCTCTGGACGGGGCTTTTGCCCTGCAAGAGTTGGCCCATATGGGCGTGCAGAACGTGCTGACCTTTGATGCCCACGACCCCCGGGTGC
>CANOFK010000177.1 GCA_947565265.1 uncultured Clostridia bacterium
CTGCGGCTGCTGACCATTAACCACTATACCATCAACAAGCGTTCCCGGCGGGTTATTGAGAAACTGGGCTTTGTATACGAAGGCACCCTGCGTACCGGCAGCGCCATCTATAACGGCGAGGAAAGGGACTTGTGCTGCTACTCCCTGCGGGCCTGGGAATACTGGGCTATGCGGGCCAAGGAGGCCGGGTTCTCCCTGGCTTTGCCGGAGGATGTGGACCAGCCGCTGCTGGAAACCATGCAGAAAGAATTTGTGGAGGGGGACAAGGGCGATGTGACCCCCTTTGGGCTAGACCCCAAAGATATGCCCTTTGCGCGCTGGATGGAGCGTACCGTGGCATGGCGCACGGTAGTGCCAACACCTACCTATGCCAAATCCACCCTGTACATCCTTACCAACGAAAATGGCCCGGCAGGCGCTTTGGACTTGCGCCACTACCTGACCGAACGCCTGCGCAGCGGCGGGGGGCATATCGGCTACGGCATACGGCCCAGCCTGCGGGGGAACCATTTTGCCCCCTATATGCTGGGCCTGGGCATAGAAAAAGCCAAGGATAAGGGGATCGACAGGGTTTTGGTTTGCTGCGATGAAACCAACCTGGCCTCTGCCCATACCATTGAGGATTGTGGCGGCCGGCTAGAAAATGTGGTGGACGGGCTGCGGCGATACTGGATCACGGTTTAACTATAAAAGTATAAAAGTATAAAAATATAAAAGGGCATAAAAAAGCCGGGGGCAATGAGCCTCCGGCTTTTTTGTTTTCCAATGGCGGAATGTGCTTATTTCCCCGGTTTAAAGCTATCCTTCAGCTTGACCGAGCGGTTGAACACCAAATTGCCGGGCTTGCTGTCCTTGCTGTCGGCGCAGAAGCAGCGCTAGCGCAGAAACTGCCAGCTCTCCCCCGGCCGGGCACCAGCCAGCGCTGCCTCTACCTTGCAGCCCTCCAGCACCTCCAGGGAGTGGGGGTCCAGATAATCCAGGAAGTTGCCTTCCTCCGGGTTTTCGACGGTGAACAGGTTGTCATAGATGCGCACCTGGGCATCTACCGCTGTTTTGGCGTCTACCCAGTGGAGGGTGGCCCCCTTGACCTTCCGGCCGTCGGCAGGGTCGCCGCCCCGGCTGTCCGGATCGTACTCGGCGGCAATCTCTGTTACACGGCCCGTTTCGTCTGTTTCATAGCCTGTGCACTTGATCAGGTAGGCGCCCTTTAGCCGGCACTCCGGCCCGCCGGGGTACAGGCGCTTGAACTTGGGGGCGGCCTCCGGCAAGAAGTCTTCGGCCTCCACCCATATTTCCCTGGAAAAGCTGACCGCCCGCTCCCCGTCTTCGGGACAGTTGGGGTTGTTCTCTACCATAAAGCTTTCAGACTGGCCCGCGGGGTAATTGGTGATCACCAGTTTTACCGGGTGCAGTACGGCCATGGCACGGCGGGCGGTTTCGTTCAGGTCCTCCCGCAGGCAGTACTCCAAAAAGGCATACTCTACGGTGGAGGCGGCCTTAGACACACCGTTGCGCACGGAGAAATTGCGGATGGCCCGGGGGGTATAGCCCCGCCGGCGCAGGCCGCAGAGGGTGGGCATACGGGGGTCATCCCAGCCGTCCACATAGCCGCCCTCTACCAGGGCCCGCAGCTTGCGTTTGCTCATCACGGTGTGGTCGATGCCCAGCCGGGCGAACTCGATCTGCCGGGGCTTGGAGGGCAAGGTCACGTTCTCAATCACCCAGTTATAGAAGGGCCGGTGGTCCTCAAACTCCAGGCTGCACAGGGAGTGGGTGATGTGCTCCATGGCGTCTTCAAAGGGATGGGCGTAGTCATACATGGGGTAAATACACCACTTATCCCCGGTGCGGTGGTGGGCGGTGTGGTTGATGCGGTAGATCACCGGGTCCCGCATATTGAAGTTGCCGCTGGCCAGGTCGATCTTCGCCCGCAGGGTCATACGGCCGTCCTCGAACTCCCCGGCCCGCATCCGGCGGAACAGATCCAGGCTCTCCTCAATGGGGCGGTCCCGGTAAGGGCTTTTGGCGGGGGTGCTCAGGTCGCCCCGCATTTCCCGCATCTGCTCCTGGGTGAGCTCGCACACATAGGCCAGGCCCTTGCAGATCAGCTCCTCAGCGCCCTGGTACATCTCCTCAAAAAAGTCGGAGCCATAGTAGAAACGGTCGCCCCAGTCATACCCCAACCAGTGGATATCCTCCTTGATGGCGTTGACATACTCTACGTCCTCTTTGGTGGGGTTGGTGTCATCCATGCGCAGGTTGCAGATACCCCCGAAACGTTCGGCAGTGCCAAAATCCACATAAATGGCCTTGGCATGGCCAATATGCAGGTAGCCGTTGGGCTCCGGCGGGAAACGGGTGTGTACCTGTAGGCCCTCGGTACGGCCGCCGGGGGCCATGTCCTCCTTTACAAACTCGTCGATAAAATTGGTGCTGGCTACCTGTGAGATGTCCAGCCTGTTTTCTTCACTCATCGCAAAAGCCTCCCTTGCTTTCGGCCGCGCACGTTTGCCATAATACACGCAGTGGTGCGTCTTGCCCCGGTAGTCGATATCCTCTTCTTGGTTCAGCCGGACCATGCCGCATTTTTCCATCACCCGGATGCTGGCCAGGTTTGTGTCAAACGCGCCCGCCAATACCTCCTCCACCCCTTGGGCCAGCAGCTCGTTTACCACCGCCTCAAACGCCTCTGTGGCGAACCCCCGCCCATACCAGCGGGGATGGAAGGCGTAGCCCATTTCCACCCTGCCGCCGGCAATCTCCACATCGTGCAAAAATCCGGCCAGCTCGCCCTGGAAAAAGGCCCCCGTACCATAGTGGCCCTCCGCCGCGCAGCACTCCTGTAGCCGCCGGAAGAGCCTGTCCCCCATCTCCTCGCCGATGTCGTCCGGCACCATATAGGTTTGCTTTACCGTGCCGTCCCGCAAAATTCCTACCACCGCGTCCCGGTCGGCGGCGGACAGGGGCCGCAGTTCCAGGCGCTTTGTCCGGATGATCCTCATAGGGTTTTCTCCAGCCCGGCCTTTAGGCGGCGCAGGGCCTCCTGCCGGCCCAGCAGGGCCAGTATCTCCATGGCCCCGCCGGGTGTTACCAGCGTACCGGCGGCGGCAATGCGCACCGGCCACAGCAGGGTGCCGTTCTTTACCCCCAAACGTTGCGCCAGATCCATCAGGGCGTCGTGGATGGGCTCCAACGCCCAGACGGGCAACTGTTCCAGCACCTCCAGGGCTGCCTGTAGCATCTGGGGGGCATTCTCCAAATTGGTTTTTGACTTTTTATTGATGAAATAATCCGCCGGATAATCGGGCAGCTCCTTAAAGAAGGCCAGCAGGCCGGGGATCTCGTTAAACTTCGTCAGCCTGGCCCGCAGGATGGCGTCCAGTACCTGCCAAGGCTTGTCCGCCTGGCCGAACACTTCCTGATAGTATGGCATGGCGTGGGTACGGAAGTCATCCTCCCCCATGGCCTTGATATATTCCCCGTTAAACCAGTTGAGTTTGTCGTAGTCAAACACTGCCG
>CANOFK010000178.1 GCA_947565265.1 uncultured Clostridia bacterium
CCTCTGCCGGGCCAGGCAAGCCCGCCTGGCCGGTACCGCTGGCCCTGTTGGGCCTGCTGGCCTCTGCGGCGGGCAGCCTCCTGCTCTTCCGCTGGGCCCGCATCCGCCGGCGGCAAAAGGCCCTTTCCCAGCGGGACCGGGACCAGGCCGCCCTGGGGGCCTATGCCTTTTTGCTCCGGCTGTACAGTTGGGAGGCCCTCTGCGGCCGGCGCGCCCCGCCCCCTACGCACTGGAAGGCCCTGGCCGAAAAGGCCCGTTTCAGCAAAGCCATGCTCACCCCGGAGGAGCTCGCCCAACTGACCGGCGATATCGCCCGCCTCCAGCAAAAGCTGCGGGTCCAGCTCCCCCTACCCCGCAAAGCCCTCTGTTGGGCTTGCGGCCTCATTTAAAACACCCTATCCACCCAAAAAGCCCCCGCCTTTCCCAGGCGGGGGCTTTTTGACTTTCCCTTTTCGTCCTCAGTTCTCCCCTTCTATCACAGAGCGGGGGTCCAGGTACGCCGCATCCCGGCGCACCTCCAAATGCAGGTGGGGTTCGTCTGCCGACTCCGCCGGCACCGCCGTTACCGTGCCCAGAGCCTGGCCCATAGACACCACATCTCCGGGCTGTACCAAAAAGTTCTCTCCCAGCCCGCAGTAGTAGAACAGGTAGTCCCCATGTTCAATCACCGCCACATTGCCCAGCATATTGTCCGTGTAGGTTTCCTTCACCACGCCGTTGCCGCAGGCCAGTACCTGTTCGCCGCTCTCCGCGGCCAGGTCCGTGCCCGCGTGTATCCGCCAGTCCTTCATGGTGGCCGAGTACATCGGCGCCCCGGCGCTATAGGCTTTCGCCACCTCTTTCGAACCCACCGGGTAGATCATCTCGCTGCTGATCTCATACATGGGCGCGTTTACCGGCACCTGGGGTTCCTCCTCCGGTTCGTCCACCTCCGCCTGTGGCCCGGCGCTGGGGGCCGGGGTGGGGGCGGGCTCCTCCGGCGGGGCCGAAGGGGCCGGCGTCACCGTGGGGGTCAGGTCCTTTGCCCCCACCGCCGCGTTCACCTTTGCCTTTGGCCGCGGGCTGGGCGCGGGGGTACGGGGGGCCTCCGGGTCGTCGCTTATCCGGGAGGCCGCCTCCCCCGTCCCGCTGCTCTCCCCGGCATCCGGGCCGCTGGTGGCCGCCATGTACCCCTGCACCGCGTCAAAGGTACTCCACGCCGCAATGCCCACGGCTACCAGGCACACGGCCAGCGCCAGGTAGAACCCGTTGCGCCGGGCTTTGCCTTCTGAAAACCGCTTTCCGTTCATAGCATATCATCCTTTCAAGGCAACAGTTTCGTTTACAGGGATATTGTGGCCTGATCGGTGGAAAATATGCAATAGGGCAAAACTTTGGCCGGGCACTACCGTTAACACAGTGCAAAAGAGGTAAAAAACCTCTTTTAAACCAGGCGGCACAACCGCCCGGCTTGAAAATCAGCGCCTACCGGTTTTCAAGTGTGTTTGCTATAAAACAGGTTGGCGGGAACGCCCACACACAACAGAAAAGAGCCGAACCATGCCGGCTCTTTCCCTTGTGCTTGAGGGGTATTATTGAGGAGGGTAGAACATGTATCTCAAGAAAAGGTGCGGTCCATTTCTTTCGAGTACACCCATATTATACCGCGCCCCGGCCCGGCAGTTGTTAAGCCGCTGTGAATAATCCTAAAACAAATTTATCCCCCTCCATGCCCCCCCTCAGCCCGGCTGCATGGCGTGCAGGCGCACCTGCGCGCTGCCGCTCACGGTCAGGCGGTCATAGGGCTGGCTGGGGTATACCACCCAGGTAAAGGCCCTTGTACCCTGGTCCACAAACATCTCCGCCACCGACCGGTCAAACAGGAACTGCATCTCCCAGCCCCCCTCGTAAAACCGGGGCGCAGCCATCCGGCTGTACCAGCCACGGGCAAAGTTTTCGTCAAAGCCCTGCTCCCCCGCCTGGCTGCGGTCAAAAAAGGCCCGGTTCTCCGCATCCACCCCAAAGTCCAGGCACTGCCCCGCCCGGTTGGAAAGGCGTACCGCCCCGGCCCCGGTACCTGTCACCGTCAGTTTGAACACCTGGCCGGGCAGTTCCCCTGTCCAGGGCCCCGCCTCCCCAAAGGCCGCCTGGTCCACAGGCGCGCAGCCCAGCCGCAGGCCGCCCTTGGGCGTGTCCGCCAAAAAGAGCCGCCTGGGCAGGGTCATCTGGCCCCGGTAAGCGCCGGTAGGGGTGTTGTGGGCGTATATCCAGTTACAGGCCCAGCCCACCAGCAGCCGTTCCTCCGTGCCAGAAAAGGTAACGCCCGCGTAGTTGTCCAGCCCCGCGTCTATAAATTCCGGCTGGGTAAACCGCCCGTCGCACCGGAAGCTGTCCCCGTCAAAGCGCCCGGTAAAGTATTGGGTGCGGGCCCCGTGGTTCTCCTCGCTGGGGCCCATGCTCACCAGCAGCACCCACACTTCCTCCCCTCCGGCCTGCAACGGGAACAGGTCCGGGCACTCCCACACCCCTTTGGCGTAGTTACCCGCCGGGCCAAACTCCCCGGTTTTCTCCCATTTTTTTAGATCCTCCGAGGCATAAAACTCCACATGGTCCCCCGCGGCCAGCACCATGCTCCAGCAGCCCCTTACCGGGTTGCGAAAGACCTTCGGGTCCCGGCAATCCCGCCGGCTGCCGGGCAGCACCGGGTTCCCCTGGTACTTGGTAAAGCGGATGCCGTCCAGGCTGTAGGCCAGGCTCTGCTGTTCCCTGTCCCGGCCCCCTTCCCCTGGCAGATGGCTGGTGTACAGGGCCACCAAAGGCCCCCGGCCCCCTTCGCCCAGCCCGCTGGTGTTCTCCCGGTCGTACACCGCGCTGCCGGAGAAGATATACCCCAGCCCGTCGGGCTCCAACGCCACCGGCAGATGTTCCCAGTGTATCAAGTCCCTGCTGCTCCCGTGGTACCAGTGCATCGGCCCCCAATCGGGCTCCGGGTAGTACTGGGCAAACAAATGGTAAGTCCCGTCCACAAACACCAGCCCGTTTGGGTCGTTGATCCACCCGGCCCTGGGGGTAAAATGCAGCGCCGGGCGAAAATCCCGGCCCTCTTCTGTATGCATACGGCTATGCTCCTTTATCCGGTATAGTTAACACAGTTCAAAAGAGGTCTTTTGCCTCTTTTGAACCAGACGGCGCAGCCGTCCAGCTTAAAAATCGATATCTACCGATTTTCAAATGTGTTTGTCATATTCCCCACCGGCAGCGGCCCGCCCCCTGCCCTGCCGGCGGATACGCCTCTAGTATACCACAGGGCCGCCCCCACGCCAAGCCTTTTTTATGGCCCCCCTGCCAAAAAGGCCGGGGCGCTGCCTGCAACCCCGGCCTTTTTGTGGTAGATACGGCCATACGACCGCACAGGGCAAGGCAACACGGCATCGCCCTGCACCTAGGGCTTGTTTGAAAATAGAGGAAATGACGAATTTTTGACCAGAAACGGTCAGATTCAAGGAGAAAACCGCAAGTAATACTTGCGT
>CANOFK010000179.1 GCA_947565265.1 uncultured Clostridia bacterium
TTGGCGCAGCCAAGTAGAGCGGCCGTCACGAGCCGGCCGAACCGGCAGGTGAGAAAACGAAACTTTTATTGATTCGTTCGCCGGAGTTTCACTTTTTCGTTCTTTATTTTGGACGCGCCCTTTTCCCCTGCAAAGGGGGAAGGGGCTTTTTTTGGAGGTAGAGGCAAAAACGTGGGGGTGGGTTGGGGATTTGCCTCTTGCTAAATGGGGGCGGGTAGGTTATACTATACATAAAAGGTACTTTTTTCCATCCATAATCATACAGAAAGGTGGAACCCCCATGAAAGCAAAAACTTTTGACCCACAAGCCTACGGGGCGGCGGCGCGGGCCGCTGCCTGCGAGGGCGCTGTCCTGCTGCGCAACGAGGCGGGCGTTTTGCCCTTTGCCCCCGGCGCGAAGGTGGCCGTGTTCGGCCGCAGCCAGTTCAACTACTACAAGTCCGGCACCGGTTCGGGCGGGCTGGTGAACACCGGGCACGTGCCCACCATCACCGAGGCGCTGGAGCAGGGCGGCCGGGTAGAGGTGGACCAGGAACTGAAGGCCGTGTACGAGGCGTGGCTACAGGACCACCCCTTTGACGTAGGGCAGGGCTGGGCCGCCGAGCCCTGGTACCAGGAGGAAATGCCCCTGGACGAAACCCTGGTGGGAAAATACAGCGAAAAAAACGACGCGGCGCTGGTGATCATCGGCCGGACTGCCGGGGAGGATAAGGATAACTCGGACGCGGAGGGCAGCTACCTGCTGGCCGCCGCGGAGCGCCGGATGCTGGCGCTGGCCTGCGGGGCTTTCCGGCAGGTGGCCGTGGTGCTGAACACGGGGAGCATCCTGGACATGAAATGGGTGGAGGAATACCGCCCGGGGGCCGTGATGCTGACCTGGCAGGGCGGGCAGGAAGGCGGCCTGGCCGTGGCCGACCTGCTTACCGGGCAGGTGACGCCCTCTGGTAAGCTTTCGGACACCATTGCCAGGGATATTGGCGACTACCCGGCTGCCGGGAACTACGGCAGCGAGAGCCGGAACGTGTACAGCGAGGATATTTACGTGGGCTACCGCTACTTTGAAACCTTTGCCCCGGACAAGGTGCTGTACCCCTTCGGCTTTGGGCTGAGCTACACCCAGTTTGCGGTGGAGCCCGCCCCGGTGCAGTATGACGGGCTGTTCCGGTTCTCTGCCAAAGTGGCCAATACCGGCGGCGTGCCCGGCCGGGAAGTGGTGCAACTGTACTGCGCGGCCCCCCAGGGCCGGCTGGGCAAGCCCGCCCGGAGCCTGTGCGCCTTTGCCAAGACCCCCTTGCTGGCGCCGGGGGAAGAGGCCACGGTGGAGATGACCTTTTCGGTAGACCTGCTGGCCTCTTACGACGACAGCGGGGTTACGGGGCATAAGTCCGCCTGGGTGGTGGAGGCAGGGGAGTACGCCTTCTTTGCCGGGACGGACGTGCGCAGCGCCCGGCCGGTGGGCCGCGTGGCCCTGGAGGCCCAGGTGCTGGAGCAACTGGAGGAGGCCTGCGCGCCGGTTACGCCCTTTGAGCGCCTGCGGCCGGGGGCGGCGGAAAACGGCGTATACGCCCCGGCCTATGAGCCCGCTCCCCTGGGTACGGTGGACCCCATGGCCCGCCGGGCTGCCCACATGGCGCCTGCCTATCCCCAAACCGGCGATAAGGGCTGGAAACTGGGGGATGTGGCCGACGGCAAGGTGGATATGGCGGCGTTTATCGCCCAGCTTTCGGATGAGGATTTGTGCTGCGTGGTGCGGGGCGAGGGGATGTGCTCGCCCAAAGTGACCCCCGGCACCGCCGGGGCCTTTGGCGGGGTGACGCAGCGGCTGGTGGATATGGGCATACCCACCGGCTGCTGCGCCGACGGGCCCAGCGGCATCCGCATGGACTGCGGCACCTGGGCGTTCTCCATGCCCAGCGGCACCTGCCAGGCCTGCACCTTTGACACCCAACTGGTGGGCGAGCTGTACGAGTACGCCGGCCTGGAGCTTCGCAAAAACAAGGTGGACACGTTGCTGGGGCCGGGCATCAACCTGCACAGGCACCCGCTGAACGGGCGGAACTTTGAGTATTTCTCGGAGGACCCCTTGCTGACCGGGCGCATGGCCGCCGCCCAACTGAACGCCATGCAGAAGTACGGGGTGACGGGCACCATTAAGCACTTTGCCTGCAACAGCCAGGAGTTCCACCGGCATGACGTGGAGGCGGTGGTTTCGGAACGGGCCCTGCGGGAATTGTACCTGCGTTGCTTTGAGATTGCCGTGAAAGCCGGGAAGGCACGCTCGATTATGACCAGCTATAACCCGGTGAACGGGTTCTGGTCGGCCAGCAACTACGACCTGCTGACCACCGTACTGCGGGACCAGTGGGGCTTTGAGGGACAGGTGATGACCGACTGGTGGGCACGGTGCAACGACCAGGGGCAGCCCGGCGAACGCACCAACCTGGCCGCTATGGCCAGGGCCCAGAACGACCTGTATATGGTGACCGCCAACGCCCAGGAGAACCCGGACAACCTGGCCGCCGCTTTGGCCCAGGGCAGCCTGAGCCGGGGGGATTTGCAACGCTGCGCCGGGAATATCTGCCGGTTTTTGATGCAATCCCCCGCCCTGGCCCGGCTGCGGGGACAGGAGAGCCAACTGGACCGGGAACTGGCCTGCGCCCCCTCTTTTGACGACGGCAGCGCGGCGCAGATCCACTTTGTGGAGGCCGACCGGGAGGGCTTTGCCCAACTGGACACCGGGCTTATCGGCCTGCATAAGGGGGATAATACCCGGTTCGGGATGTCCGTAAAGCGGCAGGGGCTGTATACCCTGCGTTTGGTGCTGCGCAGCACGGACAGCAACGACGTCAGCCAGCTTCCCCTTTCTGTGTTCCAGGACCATAGCCTGCTGGGGACCATCACCCTGACCGGCGCCCAGCGGGACTGGCAGACCGTGGAACTGGACGTGATGGGTTTCTCCGCCAACTTCTACCTGCGTTTCTTCGCCGCCCAAACCGGCCTGGAACTCCAGTCCTGTACCTTCCACTTTAAAATGGGCCTGGAGGATCTGATGAAAAACCGGGAGACTACCGGGGAGTAAGCCGGCGCTTGTTTAAGCCACTTGGCCCCGCAAGGGGCGCTGCCCTGGCGGCATAGGGGGCTTTTTGGGGGCTGCTCGCCCCCAAACCCCTCGCCAGCGCTGGGGCCGCGCTGGACCGGCCTTGTGGGCCCCCTATGGGGGGTATCAGGAAAATAAAGAGCAGTGCCCTTGGGATGTTTTGGGGGGACTGCTTTTTTTATTTTGAAGGGCGGGCTTGTTGGGGTTTTTGGGTGGAGAGCACGGCGGGAATGTTTTATTTTAGGGGGGGAGGGGAATTTAAATAAAAAAATGAAAAAAGAAAAAGCAGTACCTTTTGACGCTGGAGGGACTGCTTTTTTATTATTTTAGGAAGGCTAAAGGCCGGGCCACAGGCGGGTCCAGGGACGCAGTTCCTGGCGGGGGGCAGGGG
>CANOFK010000180.1 GCA_947565265.1 uncultured Clostridia bacterium
ACTGGGGCCGCGCCCTGGACTACGGCGTGGCCGGCCTTACCCAGGAGATGCTGGCCACCGCCGGGATGATGGCCCTCTTTATCCTGTTGGACTGCGCCCGGACAGCCCTGCACTACCGGATCATCGGGCATATAACGGAGGATATGTTCCTGGGGGTACGGGGCCAGGCCTTTGAAAAGCTGACCCGCGGGGATATGTCCGTGCTGGAGCAGAAGTTCCGTACCGGGGACGTGGCCGCCCGGCTCAACGGGGATATCGACTTCCTGAGCACTTTTTCGGCAGGGCATATCAGCAATTTCTCCCGGCTGATCTTCTCCGGCCTGTTCGGGCTGACAGCCTGCGTGTTCATTTCCTGGCAGTTGTCCATCGCCTACCTGATCATCCTGCCGGTGTCTTTGTGGATGGTGGGGGCCATCAGCCGGCCCATAGAGGACCAAGCCAAGCGCTCCATGGATCAGACGGGCTCTGCCATGAGTATTGCCGCCGATGTGATCGCCGGGGCACTGAGCGTAAAGGCCTTTGCCGCCGAAAAGGTACTGGGCAAGCGGTTCGACCGGGCGGTAGATGCCTCCCTGGATCAGAAAGTGCGCTCGGAGCGGCTGAGCATGAAGATGACCGGGGTAAAGTACCTGTCCAGCGTAGCCCAGACCATGAGCCTGTTTTTGATCGGCTCCTGGCTGGTGAGTTCCGGGCAGCTAACTGTGGGGGCCTTTGTAAGTTTTGTTACCCTGAGCGGCTATATCACCGAATCCTTCAGCCAGTCTGACTATATGCTAAAAACCGCGCGCGGCGCCTCGGCCAGCGCCCGCCGGTATTACGAGGTCATCGACATACCCGACGAGCCTGTGGGCCCGGTGCGCCGCCCTACAGGGGAAAACCCTGTCCCCTGTGCGGCGGAGGGCCTGTGCTTTGCCTACGGGCCGGGCAGCCCCCGCGCCCTGGACGGCCTGGCCCTACAGGTTCCTCCCGGCAAAAAGGTGGCCGTGCTGGGGGCCAGCGGCTGCGGCAAGTCTACGCTAGTCAAGCTGATCTGCCGGTTCTACCTGCCGGAGGACGGCAGCCTGCGGCTGCTGGGCACCCCCACGGAGGAATGGGACCCAGAGGCCCTGCGAGAGAACCTGTCCATCGTCACCCAGGACCCCTGCCTGTTTGCGGGGAGTTTCTATGAGAATATCGCCTATGGCCGGCCCGGCCTTACCCGTGCGGCGTGCGAGGCCGCCCTGCGGGAAGTAAGCCTGTGGGACTTTGTAAGCGCTTTCCCCGACGGGATGGACCACCCCATTGGCGAAGGGGGCCGGGATCTTTCCGGCGGGCAGCGGCAACGGCTGTGCATTGCCCGCGCAATGGTAAAACAGGCCCCCCTGGTGCTGTTGGATGAGGCCACCTCTGCCCTGGATTTGCAGACCGAGCGGGAAGTGCAGGCCTCGCTGGACAAACTGCTGGAAGGGCGCGGGGCGGTGATCATCGCCCACCGGCTCTCTACCGTGCAGGGGGTAGATTACATTTACGTGCTGGAGGACGGCAAAGTAGCGGAAGAGGGCGCCCCCCACGCCCTGCTGGCCCAGCGGGGCCGGTACTATGAGATGTGCCGCCTACAGGGCTTGAAGAAGGTGTCCGTATGAAAAAACGGTCTGTAATCCGGCTGTTCTGGCAGTGCTTTTCTTACCTGGGGCCTGCCCGGTGGCGGTATGTGCTGGGCCTGCTGCTAAGCTGTTTCGAGTTTGCCCTGCTGTTCGCCCTGCCCTATGTAAACCGCGCCTTGCTGGATATTATCACCGGCGCGCGGGAGGACAATATTTTCCTGGCCCTGCTGGCGATGCTGGGGCTGTTCCTGCTGCTGGCCCCACCGGTGGTCTACGGGGCCTACCTGCGGGCCACTTGTTCGGAGCTGGCCACGGCCCGGCTGCGCAAGGAGCTGTTCCGGCACATAGCCCATATGCCCTATGAGCGCCTGACGGGCTACCGGACCGGGGACTACATCACTCGCCTAACCAGCGATGCGAACCGTTGCGGCAATGCCTTGGGCGGGTTCTCGGTGGTGCAGCTTCTGCGGTTTGCTGCGGTGTTCCCGGTCACGCTGGTGTTGCTGCTGCGCAACGACTGGCGCATCGCCCTGGCTGGGGTGCTGTACGGCAGCATAAACATGGCCCTCTCGCTATACCTAAACCCCAGGGCTAAGCAGCAGGAGGCGGTGGCAAAAGGAGAAATTGCCAACTCGGCCTCTTTTCTGGTAGAGGCTTTGCGCTCCATGCCGGTGGTACGGGTGTTTGTAATGCGGGAGGCGATGGCTGCGCGCTATCGCGCCATCTGCCAAACCATACGCCAAAAGCGCATGAAGTACCAGAACATCATCGGCCTGACCTACGGGGTGGTAGACTTTTTCGCCCAATCGGCCCAGGCGGTAGGGTTTATACTGGGCATACTGTTGGCAAAAGAGGGCCAGACCTTAGGCCAGGCCGCCTTTAACGCCACGCTGATGGGCATGATGGGCGACACCATCTACCGGCTGAGCACCTTCCTGCTGCTGAGCCAGGCAGACCTGGTAGCTATGGAGCGGGTACAGGGGGTGCTGGACCAGCCCTTGGAGGACCTGGAAACCGGGCATACCCAGGTGGATACCGGCCATGCAGTTGCCGTGGATTTCCGGGGGGTAAGTTTTTCCTACGATGGAAAAACCAACGTCATTGAGGGCCTGGACCTGACCCTGCACCGGGGGGAGCGGCTGGCCATCGTGGGGGGCTCCGGCGGGGGCAAGTCCACGATCGTCAAGCTGATAGAAGGTTTTTACACCCCCACAGCCGGGGAAATCGTACGCTTTGGCCAGACAGGGCTTTCATTGGCCGCCACACGGGCGTTGTTTGCCTATGTGCCCCAGGAATGCACCCTGTTTGACGGCACCATAGGTGAAAATATCCTGTTGGGACGGCAGGGGGCAACCCAAGCCCAGGTGGAAGAGGCCGCCCGGACGGCGGATATCCACGACTTTATCTTAAGCCTGCCAGAGGGCTACCAGGCCCAGGCAGGCGAACAGGGCGGGCAGCTTTCCGGGGGGCAGCGGCAGCGCATTGCCATTGCCCGCGCCCTTCTGAAAGATGCGCCGGTGCTGCTGCTGGACGAGGCCACGGCCTCTTTGGATTCCGCAGCGGAAAAGGAAGTGCAGCAGTGCCTGGATCGGATCGCCCAGGATAGGACCACCGTTACCGTAGCCCACCGGCTGAGCACCATTGAGAACGCCGACCGCATTCTGGTCATGGAGGGCGGCAAGGTGGTGGAAGAAGGGGGATTTCACCAGCTTATGGCTAAGGGTGGCCGGTTTAAGGCATTATACGATAGCCAACAGCAGGCTGAGCGGTTAGGGCAAACCGGCGTTACGGCTTAACGGCGCGCCACAGGGCCTTTCTGCCCACCGGACGGCAGTGCGCTGGCCGCCGTGAAAAGTATGTAAAAAAACGCTTGCTTTTTTGGAAAGGGAGTGGTATAATAAATTC
>CANOFK010000181.1 GCA_947565265.1 uncultured Clostridia bacterium
TGCTGCCCCTATTTCAAGACAGCAGGGAGTACTACGCCCGTTTCGCGCTGGTGATGTTCTTGGGCCATTTTGTGGAGGAGCCCTACGTCTACCGGGGCTTGGGCATTATAGAGGGCTTACCCGCTGGCCGGTACTATGTGGATATGGCCTCCGCCTGGGCTGTATCGGTCTGCTACGTAAAGTTCCCGGCCCTCACCCGCCCCCTGTTGGAACGCCAGGCCCTGCCCCCTTTTGTGCAAAACAAGGCCATCCAGAAGATCCGGGAGTCCTACCGGGTGCCGGCAGAGGATAAGGCGCAACTGGTAAAATACAAGCTGCGCTAGCAGCAGGCCGCATGGCAACTCCCGCCTTCTCCACCTATTAGACGTGCCCGCCAGACGCCAGGTAACGGCCAAGAAAAATTTTCCTAAAGTAGAAACAGATGTCCCCACCCTATTTGTTTGCCGCTACGTGGGGAAACCGGGCGCATTTTCGTAGAAAAGCACAATTCCCCTTGCAATATGCAGCATAATATGGTATAATAGCCTTATAAAGTGTTGAGAAAGGATTGTGCCAACTATGCGGCATCCGGGGGTTTCACTTGCCTTGTTTCTTGTTTCAAATTTTGAGTTTCCAGGCATTGATTTATCCGGGTTCTCCCAGTTTGAACCCTATTTCACGCTTGTATGCCTCTTGTTGGTGTGTTTCGTGCTTTTGGGGATTGTCCAGGCCATCCCACGGGGTATGCAAAAACGGCGCGGGTACCGTATCAAACGGGACATTAGGCGGCTGCCGAATACCGTATCGGAGATGACGCCCCAAACCTTTTTCCATCTTCGAAACGCCCACTATGGCGGCCGCGGCAAGCGGCATATTTCCAGTAGCTACGATTTTCCCGGCATATACATCCTCTTCAACCATACCAGGAATATGTACTATGTCGGGCAGGGTGTGCGCCTCTTTCAGCGTGTCAACAACCATTTAACCGGACATGGGAACGGCGACGTGTATGCGGATTATCGGTATGGGGACAAATTCACCATCAAGCTGATCCCAGTTAGAGGGCAGCGACTTTCGTAGCCTGAATGAACTTGAGCGCCGCGCAATTCACGATTACGGTGCGTTTGCATATGGCTATAACAAAACCCGTGGCAACCGCGGATAAACAGGCAGCGGCAGAGTGTTCAGGTTCTGCCGCTGCTTTATGATTTGTTTTTTACAGGAAATTCAGTGGGTCCACCCGGGTCCCGTTTTGATACACCTCAAAATGCAGGTGAGGGCCGGTGGAATCGCCGGTGCTGCCTTCATATCCAATAACCTGCCCCTGGCTAACATACTGCCCGTCTGAAACCGCCACAGAGCTCATATGGGCGTACAAGGTGCTATACGTACCATTGTGGTAGATCATCACATGGTAGCCCCAACCCATGCCCCAACTATCAGAAGTCCACGCCCGGGTAACGGTGCCCGACTCTGCCGCTACAATCGCCGTGCCTGCCGGCCCGGCAATGTCCAGCCCATTGTGTTGTCCGCCCCATCTGCCGCCGAAGTAACTGGAGATATAGGTAACCCCCGGCATCGGCCAGCAGGGGTGGAATCCGTCTACGCCCCCGGTGCTCCCTGGCGCCCAAGTCACCTCGCCCTGGCCGCCAGGGGCTGTGGCCCCGCCGTTCCCGGATGCCGCGGCCTCCTCGGCGCGTTTGCGCGCCTCTTCCTCCAGCCGTTTCTGTTCGGCGATGATCTCCTGTATCTCTTTATCCCGGGCTGCCATTTCCTCTTCGTTGCGGTTCAACTCACCAATGGTGGTATCCTGCGCACCCTGCAACTCCGCAATAGCCTGGGTGTTTTCCGCATACAGGGCATTCAGTTCCTCCTGCTTGTCCTCCATGCCCTTCTTCAGTTCTGCCACCATTGCCTTTTGCTTTTCGCACTCTTCCCGTTCGTCTTTGGTGGATTCCATATAGGCCGTAAGCTTGTCTATCAGTTCCTGGTCATGCCGGCTCATGTTGGTCAGCATTTCCGAGCGCATGGAAAAATCGCTGAAACTGTTGGAGGTCAGCAGGATCTCCAGCGTGCTCACTGAGCCGGCCCGGTAGATGGCCGCCACCCGCTGCCGGAACTGCTCGATCGTTTCCGCCTCTTCTTCTTTGGACTTTTCCAGTTTCAAGTTCAGTTCGTTGATGCTGGCGTTCAGAGTTTTAATATCCTCCCTGGCTGTGTTGATCTGTTTTTCCAGCACCGTAATCTGCTTTTGCAGCGTTTCCTGATACGCCTGCTTTTGCTCTTCGTCGGCCCGCAACTGTTCCAGCTTGGCTTGCAGTTCCTGCCGCTCAGCCTCCAACTGGGCCTGCTCGGCCTCTACCTCCTCGGTGGTGCGCGCCAGTACCGGCACCGGGGTCAGTGCCACCATTACCGCCGCCATCAGCCCGCAAAGGGCCCTTCTGGCCCTGCCGGGCCGCCATGCCAATTTCATACGTATCCTCCTTTTTGGGAAAGGGAAAATTCAGCCTTGCCGGCCTGCGGCCTTAAAAAACCGCAGATCTTTTTAGACCATTATAGCCCAAAACCGTCTCATCTATTTTCCAAAAAGGAATTATTATTGTAAACATACTATGAACCGCAAGGTCTTGTAGCCATCAAACACGCCCGCCTAATGGCTGGGGTATGGGGAAGATACCTCCCCCCCTACACCTACACCCGCCGCCGGTTGCTGCGGTAGCCCCTGCGGTGGGGCGGCGGCACATATACCGGCGAGTGCACCATTTTGGCAGGCTGCTGGCCCTGCACCGCTGCGCGCACCAGCAGGCGCTTGCGCCGGGGGCGTTGCTTTGCCAGGGCGGCAGCAGCCACCACCGTAAACCCTGCCCCCACAATGCTCCAGCCTGCCAGCCCTACCGCCTGCTGCCGGTAGGGCTCTGCGGCAGCCCGCCGGGCCGCCGGTTCCTCCTCCCTACAGCCCAGCAGGGCCCATATGGCCAGCGCCGCTAGCCCCCCTGTGATCAACCGTTTCACGCTGCCTCCCCCTTTTCCAGGCAGGCGGCCCTAAAGCGCCCTGTGCCCCTTATGGCCAATCCTTCTGGTCCTCCCTTTCCTCCGGCAGGCACAAAAATGCCCGCACGGTTTTCCACATCTCCCCGGCCCCTGTTACGTCCCAGCTTCGCTCCCCGCCGAATGCCTTGACCGTCAGCGTGGTTCTTGTGCCGCCCCGGTCTAACCGGGCCACCGGGGTGCTGTCCCCAAAACTGAGTTTCCGCCCCTGGTAGTCCACCATCAATACCCCGGCCCCTGTCAAAAACACAAACAGCCCCAGGCCCAGCCCAAACCAGAACGCCCGCCTGTCCCTTTTCACGTCCCATGCCCCTTTCTACACCTGCATATGCAAAATCCACTGGCTGGAACCAGCCTTTCTACACTTCATTTTCCCCCTCGAACCCGGTATTATGCGCATTTTTTCAAAGTTTCGGCCAATATTTCCCCCCCCAGCCGGCCGGTATACC
>CANOFK010000182.1 GCA_947565265.1 uncultured Clostridia bacterium
GTCCCGCATCACCAACGATACCCTATCCCTAGCGGAATTCTTCCATCATGTGCCAGAGGATTTGCTGATCTTCACCATCAAATTCCTGGGTGCAACGGCGATTCTGCTCAGTGTCCACTGGCAGACCACGTTGATCATCCTGGCTTTCCTGCCGTTTATGCTGATTTTCACGCTGCGCTATAACCGGAAGATGGGTGCGGCAATGGAGCGCTCCCGCCAGAGTATGGCACGGATCAATGCCCAGGCCGAGGGCTCTCTCTCTGGCATTCGGGTGGTACAGTCCTTTGCGGGCGAGGCGGTGGAGGAAGAGAAATTCTCTTGCCATAACCGGCAGTTTTTGGAGGATCGCCGGGCCGGCTACCAAAGTGAGAGCAAACTCTATTGTGGTATGGATGCCTTCTCGGCCCTGCTGCCCATAGCGGTGGTGGTGTTTGGCGGGCTGGCCATTACCCGTGGGGCCATGACCCTGGCCGACCTGCTGCTGTTCCTGCTGTACCTTGGCTACTTTACGGGCCCGGTACAGGGCCTGGTGAACACCAGCCGGCTGTTACAAGAAGGCCGCACTGGGTTTCGCCGTTACCGGGAACTGCTGGACACCCAGCCTGAAATCAAAGACCAGCCGGTCTCTGCCGGGCCTGAAAAGATTCAGGGCAAGATCCAGTTCCAGCAGGCGGAATTCCGCTATGGCCAGGGGGAGCAGGTCTTTTCCGGGCTGGATTTGACCGTGGAGGCCGGGGAATATGTGGCGCTGGTAGGGGCCTCTGGGGTGGGGAAAACCACCCTCTGTGCCCTGATCCCCCGGTTCTACCAGCCCCAAAAGGGCCATGTGTTGCTGGACGGCGTGCCGGTAGAGGATATCCCCCTGCGTACCCTGCGGCAGAACGTGGGTGTGGTACAGCAGGATGTGTACCTGTTCACGGGTACGGCGGCAGAGAACATCGCCTATGGCCGCCCCGGCGCCACCCGTGATGAAATTATCCAGGCGGCCAAGCTGGCCGGGGCCCATGAGTTTATAAAAAAGCTCCCCGGCGGCTATGATGCGGAGATTGGTCCCCACGGGGTCAGGCTCTCAGGGGGGCAGCAGCAGCGGTTGTCTATTGCACGGGTGTTTTTGAAGGACCCTCCGGTGCTGATTTTTGACGAGGCTACCAGTTCCCTGGACAGCCACAGCGAAAAGCTGGTGCAGCAAAGCCTGGAACAGCTTGCAAGGGGCAGTGGTGGGCGGCCCCGCACTACGTTGGTGATCGCCCACCGGCTTTCCACCGTGCGGGAGGCCGGGCGCATTGTGGTCTTGGACGAAGAGGGCATCTGCGAACAGGGCACCCACCAGCAGTTGATGGATCAAAACGGCGTGTATGCTGGCCTGTACCGGGCCTCGGCCGCGCTGTAAGGGTATAAAAGGATAGAAAAAGGACGGATGGGCTGTGCCCACCTGTCCTTTTTTGTTGATTGGCGATCCCTTAGCCAGCCGGATATTCCTTTTCCAGCAGGGTCCAGGTGGAGGTCATCTCCTGTGATACAGCGAAAGACATATAGTCTGAGGAGGGGGCGGCTAAAACCAGCTCCTTCCCGTCAGCGGAGGTGGTGCGTTCTCCTCCTGTGCCGTCATATAGCCATTCATGCAGGATCCCGCCCTTTGCGGTAAATGGCTGATTGGGCTTGTAGAACAGCATATAGACCGTGTTTTCTGGGTCCGTAACTGCGCCGCGGTAAGAGGGGTAGCGGCACGCGGCAAAGTCCTCCCGCAGGGCTTTTTCCAGCCGCTCCTCGAACCCGGCGGGCAGTTCGGTAAGTGGCAGCGACTTCTCCTCGTAGGTTTCCTCGGGGTCATCCGTGGCGTAGTAATCCTGGGGCGACATAGGCGCGCCGTTTTCCTCATAATCCTCTAAGGTTCGCTTGTACACCCGGCAGACCGTATCAATGGCGAACACAGGGAACAGGCTGTCCACGTATTCCTCAGACCCCAGCAGCTCCCGCTGCAAGGCCCGGCACTCCGCCATCAAACTGTCCGCCTGGGCGTTACGCGGGGTGTTATAGCGGTAGTTTGTGTAGGCGGAGCCCTCGTCCTTCAGCCAATAGTGCAGGGAAAGCAGCATGGGGGGCTCATAAGCCCGCCGTCCGGGCAGGTAGGGGTACTGGGAGGCCCGTTCCAACTCCTGTAATTTCTGATGGAGCAGGCGGACCTTTTCGATTGCCCCCTCGCTGGACACACCTGTCTGGATCCACAGCTCCTCTTCCGCCCGGCCGGAAACCGTCCGCGCCATTCCGTGGGAAAAATATGCCCCCTGCTCTATGGGCAGGGATAGGTCGGCAAAGGCAATGTCCGCCGGGTCCGGCGGCGGGGTGTCCAGCCCCAGGCCGGTGGAGATCGCCGCCACCATCATAACCGCCAGCCCGGTAGAAACCGCCAGCGTCCCCCAGTGGCGGGCCAGCCCCTTTAGGCTGGATTTCCAGCAAAACTCGGCGGCCAGCCAGGTAAGCACCAGGGCTAGGGCCATGCTCCCCAAAGTCAGGGGGATGCCCGCGTCGCCGGCCGTATAGTCAAACACCAGGGCGGTGAGCAGGTGCCCGGCTGTGATGCAGGCAGTCAGGCCCAGCAGCGTCCGCAGAAAGAGCTCCATGGGCTTGCAGCGGCGGCTTATGCCGGAATCCTCGCTCGCCCGCCGGTGGTACAGGTACCAGCTTGCCCCGGCCATAGGCAAAAGCAGCAGGGCGGTTGCCACCATCGGCCAGCCCAAGCCGCTCTGGTTGAAACCTACCATGATCACGTGCAGCGGCGGCGTAAAGACGTGGTAGACCTCTGTGCGGTTGATCCAGGAAGAGGTTTCATAGGGCACTGTCCGCAGGATCAGGAGAATGGTCTGCCAGCAGATCGCCGTGGGGCAGACCGTTAGCAGCACCGCGAGGATCCCGTACTCAAAGTAGGTGCCGCTGGCCACGGCGCATAGGGTGAACAGCAGCAGCGTGGCCGTGGCGAATATGCCCAACATCATCAGGTCGCCCGGCAGGTTGTGCCAGTTGTCGTGGGCAATCAGGATGCGCAAGGTCATGCCGGGGATCAGCGGCAGCCACAGGCTCACCAGGGACGCCAGCAGCCGCCCCCAGAACCAATCGTTGCGGCTGACGGGCATGGCGTGGCACAGGTCCGCCTGGGCCCGCTTAAAGCAGTCGCCAAAGTGGAAGGCCGGCAGCACCAGGGCAAAGGCCACTGCGCAGAAACTCTGGATGAAAAACTCGTGTGAGGGCATATAGTGGGGCGATATCAGACAAACAGCCATAAAAATGCCAATATATGCAATGGTCAGGCCCAAGCCCTGCCGGGCCTGCCAGAGAAAGACCGTGCCGATACCGGTATGTTTTTTAGCCGAGGATATTGTTGATGTCATAACCTGACGCCTCCATTTCACTGATAAATACTTCCTCCAACGACAAGG
>CANOFK010000183.1 GCA_947565265.1 uncultured Clostridia bacterium
CTCCTCCCCTGACTTGGCTTTTACCGCCTTTATTATAGCCGCTCCCGCCAATAATTACAAGCCGCTGGGGGCAAATTGGGCTTAACCAACGTCCCGGCCCCCCTTTCCCCCGGCTTTTTCGTGCATATCTGCCTTTCTTTTTGGTTGGCCCCAGAGGCCACGGGTTCCCGGCGGCAGGATCTACCCCCCAAAAACAAAAAAGTCCAGCCTGCGGTCAGGCAGGCTGGGCAGGATATCTAGTCCAGGATATAGAGCACCATGTCCCGGCGGCCGATGATACTGCACTCTTCCAGCGTGTCATAGCACAGGTCGGCGATAATATCCCCGTCCAGGCAGGCGCCGCCGGTATCGCCGGCCACACCGTAGCCATAGACGATAGAGCCGTCCGGGGAGGCCACAAACATTTTGGTGCCATAGGGGATGATGTCCGGGTCTACGGCGATGACCCCACGCTTGGCCACCAGCCCCACCGAGGTGGTGCCGCCCGGAATGCAGTAGGCGGTGCATTCTCCGGTAATGGCCTTGGAGTACGACACGGTTTTGCCCTGGTCGTCCACCAGCGTGCCCGCCGCGGTGTTCACGGATATGCCGGACGCCGGGCTGCTGGGGGCGGGCGTACTTTTATTGCCGCCGCCGTCTTCAAACTCCAGCTTGGGGGCAACGGTGTGGTAGCCGGAACCCCGCATGATGATCTCCTTGACCGGCTCTGCCACTACCTTTTCCTCGATCATTTCCCGGCTCTCCAGCTTGCCGTCCACATACACGGCGGAGAATTTTTTCTCCCGTTTCCCCTTCATGCCGGGGGTAAGCAGGTTGGTTTCCCCCTCCGGCAGGTCGCGGGTAGTGATGTATTTGGTTTCGTAAGGGATCTC
This sequence comes from uncultured Clostridia bacterium, assembly GCA_947565265.1. Taxonomy (GTDB): domain Bacteria; phylum Bacillota; class Clostridia; order Oscillospirales; family Acutalibacteraceae; genus Acutalibacter; species Acutalibacter caecimuris. The sequence goes on from CANOFK010000183.1 coordinate 873, forward strand.
CTCGGTTTCCGTTTCCTCCCTTGTTTCCACCCGTTTCAGCACAATGCGCATCCCCGCTGTGATGGGGGCCTCGGCGGGCACGTTCAGGCGGTCCTCCTTGCCCAGGGCAAAACCGCATTTCTCCAGGGCCTCGGCCACCGTCAGCGCGGACACCTTATAGGCCCGTGTACGGCCGCCGGCAGTAAGGCTTATGTTCATTACCCGGCCGATCTCCAGGTGCATATCGTCCTTGATGGGTTCATCCAGTTCATGGCTACAGGTATCGTCCTCCCCCAGCGTTACCCCGGCCTGGGACAGCGCCTCGGCCACCGTTCCCTCGGTCATTTTCACCTGTAGGGTTTCCCCATCTACCGTAATATTCACCCGGCACAGCCGCTTGATCTCCACTGTCAGGGGGGCGGAAACCACCATCCCCCGGCTGGGGGCGACCTGGTCGGTTTCTTTTAGCTGGATCTCGTTGGCCAATAGGGCCTGCTCTATCGTATCCCCTTTATAGGCCACATAGCTTTCCTGTTGGTCCCGGTCCTGTACGAACAGCTCTACCCCCCGGCGCACGGTGACGTTTGGGCTATCCTCCTGGAACACGGCCTCGTCCATACTGCCCAGGGGAGGCATACCTTGCTCCTGGGCTTTGGCTAGGGCTTTGGCTAGGGCCCGGTCATCCTTGCGCCCTATATGGCCGCCCATGGTAAAGGTGTATGCCTTGTCCCAGTCCTCTACGGTTACGGGCGTACCCTTTGTAAAGCCCTGGAATACCGCCGCCGCGCACAGCACCGCGGCCAGGATACCAATGGCTGAAAAGATCCCCAGCCGCAAGCGGCGCCCCCGGCCCATCCGTCTATGATACATACGCTGTCCCCCTCTATAGCGATTACTGTTCATGATACACACAGCATCAGGTGTTCTTTTGCGTTAAGGCTGCTGTACAGGCAGCCTTGGTATGGGACTAGTATAGTTTTATTTTGGCGGGAAGTCAAGCCCCGCCCTGCCTTGGGTTTGTGCATTTTTTGTGCATTGCGGCTAAGTATGCATATAAATACGCTTGAATACTGTTCCTATCCGGCGGCTTTCAGGCCGTTTATGGGAGTATCTCCCTGTTTTGCTGGATATCCCTGTACAAAAGTATAGAAATGCTCCCCGGAGGTTCTTTCTGTTCCTACATACATATACAGTTTTATGCATATCCGCCCAACTTTTAGGAGGGCGGCCTACCCGGATGGGCTTGCGGGTACTCCTTTATGGAGGTGGCCTGGGTGATCTTTTACAAAAAACAAAGCCTGCCGGTTGCCGGCAGGCCCTGCTGTCTTTGCGTATATGCGGGCAACATGGCCCGCAAGCGGTAAAAGTTCCCTTTAGCGCTTGCTGAACTGGGGCGCACGGCGGGCGGCCTTCAGGCCGTACTTCTTGCGCTCCTTCATTCTGGGGTCGCGGGTCAGGAACCCGGCCTTTTTCAAGGTGGGGCGCAGGTTTTCGCTGTCAAACTGGAGCAGCGCGCGGGCTACACCGTGGCGGATGGCACCGGCCTGGCCGGTTACGCCGCCACCGGAAACCCGGCACACAATGTCGAATTTCTGGTCGTTCTCTGTCAGGGTCAAGGGCTGGCGCACAATGTACTTTAGGGTATCCAGGCCAAAATAATCGTCGATATCCCGGCCGTTAATGGTTACTTTGCCGGTGCCCTGGTACAAACGCACGCGGGCTACAGAACTTTTCCTTCTGCCTGTGCCGTAGAAATAGGGTGCAGTTTCATACATAGTTTACAATCCTCCTTACATATTCCATGCTTCGGGCTTTTGTGCAGCGTGCTTGTGCTCGCCGCCGGCATACAGCCGCAGGCGGGACATAGCGCTGCGCCCCAGGGAGTTCGAGGGGATCATACCCTTGACGGCCAGTTGCATGGCCAACTCAGGCTTGGTGCGCATCAGCGCGTCGTACCGGGTGGCCTTCAGGTGGCCGATATACCCGGTATGGCGGTAATAGTACTTCTTTTCAGCCTTGCCGCCGGTGAGCACGGCGTCTTTACAGTTCACGATGATCACGTGGTCGCCGCAGTCTACATGGGGGGCAAAGGTGACTTTGTGCTTGCCCCGCAGCAGCACCGCCGCCTGGGCGGCTACCCGGCCCAGGGGCTTGCCGGCAGCGTCGATGACGTACCATTTGCGCGCCACTTCGCCGGCTTTAGGCATTGTAGTTGACATAGCTTAAACCTCCAAACTTTCAACCGTTCTTGTTTTCACCTGTTGATGATACCATATGTTTGTCCCCCTGTCAACCGTTTTTCCTGCTTTTTTAATTTGCTTTTGACATTGCTCATTTTTCCTCTCCCTTTCTCCTCTATACGCCGCTATGCTCCCTTGCATTTTTCGCGTTTTGAGGGCTCTTTATCCCCGGTTCTCCCCCAGGTATCTCCCGGATACCTGCCCGGTCTTAGGGGGTTCTTCCCCCGGTATGCGGCCGGTCTTGGGCTGTTCCTTTTAGGGGGTTGCCTCCGGCGGACAGGGGCGTTGCCCCTGCACCCTGCCAAAGGGGCACTGCCCCTTTGGGAACCCTTTTACGGGGG
>CANOFK010000184.1 GCA_947565265.1 uncultured Clostridia bacterium
TTTGGGCCTGGTAGGTGAATTCAAAATCCGCCTGCCCCGCATACTGCTTTTGGAATGAAACAAAAAGCTCAGCCAACAATTCCTCATCTTCCTGAGCCCCCCAAACTGTCAGGGCTACTGTCCGGGATGTAGGCCCGTCCTCCTGTGGTAAGGGTTCCTGGCTTGTACAAGCCGTCAGCAAAAGCAGTAAACCCGATACCAGCAAAACGAAACTCTTTCGAACCATAAAGTATCATGCCTTTCCGTAACGTTTGAACGCGGCGCCCGGCAGTGCCCACAGGGAGGGGCGCGCCCTGTCTATTATCCGTATGCGCAAGGCGCAACTGGATATATTATACCATATTGTAGTTTTCCTGGCAACCCTTTTGGTGCTATGAAACCGCAAGGGCCCAGTATAACAGCAAGCGCGTTCGGACAAGCCAGCCCGGACGCGCTATTTGTTACCGAATATGGTAGAACGGGACGTCGGGAAACCATCTATTCCCCTGCCATTGCCGAACGGGCAGCCAATATAAATGGTGCGCGATCCAAAGGGTCCGGGCCGATGCGTTCCCGGCTGGCGCCCAGGCCAGGGGGGCAGTCCTGATAGTGGGAGAAACGGGCGCTGTAAGTACCGGCCCCAGATGTAGCCGAGGCAAAATCCACCGGCAGTTCCATGGCCTCGGCGGCGGGCACCATGGCCTCCAGCCGGAACCGCCCATCCTCTAAGGCAGCAGGCTGGAACTCTGCCCGGCGGTTAGCCAGCAGCCCCATCGCCCGGCCCAGGCAGTCCTGGGGGCCTGCCACCTCCACCTGCAACACCGGCTCCAAAAGCTGGGATCCAGCCTGCCGCAGGGCATCCATCAGCCCCAACGGTGTAGCCACAAAGAAATCCAGCGGATGGGTGTGCACGTGATGCCAGGTACCATCAACCAGGGTGACTTTCAAATCTGTTACCTGCCAGCCCCGCAGCCCTTGTTTCAGTGCCCTGGGCACGGCTGTTTCTACATGGGTCTGGTAGCGGTAGGGCAGCCGTCCGGGTGAAACCCGGCATTCGTATTGCAAACCGCTACCCCTGGGCAGCGGCTCCACCTGAAAGCGCACCTCTGCCCAACAGGGCTTGGGCCAGGTGTAAGACTCATACCCTTCCGCCGGGGCAGCGGGTGTTTCCCTGTATATTACCGAGGGCTCCCCAAACCGGGCACGCAGCCCCCAACGCCCGGCCAACAGGGCCTCCAGCACCTCGATCTGTAGCTTGCCGGTCAGCCTGGCCCATAATTCCTGTTTCTCCCGGTTCCACTCGCAACCCAAAGCCGGGTCCTCATCCTCCAGTTGGCCCAGGGCCTGGGTCAGCTTGGGCAGGTCCGCCGGATCCTCCGGCATAACACGGGAGAGCAGCAGCGGTTCTGCCAGCCGGTAGGCCCGCAGGCCCGGCAGTTCCCGTCCCACCAGGTCACCGGCCCGTACCCCCTCCAGCCCATATGCCACCGCAATGCCATTGGCACAGACGCGCTCAACGTCCACCAGTTTCCGGCCCTCCACGGCCCGCACCCGGGTGACTTTTTCTTCCCTGTGCCCCTGTTGCCCTACCGTTTCCACTGCCTGGCGGTTGTGGAGCTCCCCGGCAAACAGCCGCAGATAAGCGGCTTTGCCCAGCACAGGGTCATGATCCACCTTGTAGACCCGGGCGCAGAGTTCCTCCCCCAAGGGGGCGGGCTGGGGCAGTAAGCGGCACACCGCATCCAGCAGGTCGCCCACGCCCAAGCCATACTTGGAGGCCCCGCACACAGCCGGATAAAGTGCCCCCCGCCCTACACACGTCGATAAAGCCTCCCATAGGGCCTCCTCCGGCAGGGCACCCTCGGCCAGAAAGCGCTCTACCAGGGTTTCGTCCCCGGCAGCCAGCACCGCCCCCTCCTGCCAATCTGAAGAGCCGGGACCGATAAGCCGGGCAGCCACCTCCCTGTCCCCCTCCCCCTCCGCCTGGGAAAGGGCCAGGCAGCGGGCGCCTTCCTGTTCCACCCGTGCCAAAGCCTCCTGCCAATCGCTGCCAGCCCGGTCCAGCTTGTTGAAGAAAAGGAAACAGGGCAAACCCGCCCGGCCGATGGTTTCCAGCAACATACGGGTTTGGGGCTGCACCCCTTCTACCGCCGAAACCACCAGCACGGCCCCGTCTAACACCGCCAAGCTGCGCTCTACCTCGCTGAGGAAGTCCGCATGGCCGGGGGCGTCGATCAGGTTCAGCCGGCAGCCCTTCCACAACACCGAGGCACAGGCCGTACGCACGGAAATACCCCTGCGCCGCTCAATCTCCATGCCATCGGTAACAGCGGTACCCTCATCCACACTACCCGGCGCGCGAATAGCCCCTGTGAGGTAGAGTATCTGTTCCGTCAATGTGGTCTTTCCCGCGTCCGCATGGGCTCAAATGCCTATATTAAAAGTTTCCCCTTCCATTTCTACGCCTCCTGCCCCGGACAATGTGAACGCCGGTGTTCAAACCCAGGGCCATGATGTTTTGTACATTTTACCACAGGGGGCGGCAAAAATCCAGTGCTTTCCCATATAAATGCGCCCCCTTCCGGCAGCCTGCCAACCGGAAAAGTATGAATGCAAACAGGGGGCCTGCCGGGGTTTGAGGCGTCAACATTTCTCTGGATATCCCCAAAATACACAAAATATGTACCCATGTATATGAAAATGTAGGGATGAAAGGAAATTCATAAATATTCCTTGACAATGCATATTTATGCGTTTATAATGGGTGACAAATCAAACAGAAAGAAGTGCAGTGTGTATGAAGATGAAACGACTGATTGCCTTGACGCTGGCCCTGTGCCTGCTGCTGGCAGCCTTTACCGCCTGTGGCGGGAAAACAGACGGCGGCAACACCTTAAAGGTTGCTACCAGCCCGGACTTTGCCCCTATGGCCTTTGTGGACACCAGCAAGCAGGGCCAGGACCAGTATGTAGGCTTTGACATTATGCTGGCCAAGTATATTGCCGACGAGATGGGCAAGGAACTGGTGATTATGCCCATGAGCTTTGAGGCCTGCACCACCGCCGTCAGCACAGGCACCGCAGATATGGCCATCTCCGGTTTTTCCTGGCGGCAGGACCGGGAGGACGGGTTCAACCTCTCCGACTTCTACTATCCCGGTGATAATGAAAGCGACCAGGTAGTCATCACCCTGAAGGAGAATGAGGGCAAGTTTACCACCCCCGCAGATTTTGCCGGGGTAAAGGTAGGCGCCCAGACCGCCTCGTTGCAGGAGTCCCTCTGCCGGGAACAACTGCCCGACTGTGAGCTTGTTACCATCGGCGACTTGGGCACCGGCCTTTTGCAACTGAAGAACGGAGACTTTGAGGCAATGGCCGTAGCAAAGGGCCAGGCAGACGTCTTTATGGCCAATGACCAAGCTGTAGCCCTCTCCGGTTTCCAGTTTGAG
>CANOFK010000185.1 GCA_947565265.1 uncultured Clostridia bacterium
GCCCGGCCGGTAGCCGGCCGCTCAAAACTGCGGCACCAGCCGGTCGATACCCAAAAGCCCCCTGTAGGGGAGCCAGCGGGCATCGCCCTCGCCGAAGTCCCGGATGCCGGCGTGCTGTTTCATATACGCGTACTCGGCATAGCCCAGCACATCGGCTTCGGGGATATCCTCCCAATCTACCAGCTTATCGTGTGCGTCTATGTCCTTGGCGTAGAGCCGGACGGCCACGTAGTAGTCCTTGTGGTCACGGTCAAACTGCTCTGTATTCACCAGCAGGCGGCTGTGGATGGCGCGGAAACCGGTTTTTACATCCACCCGCTTGCCGGAGGCGGTGATAAAGTCAAAGGCGTCCACATTTTCCTGGCCGTGGTAGATTGCGAACATCTGGGAGGTATCCACCTGTTTGCCCTGCTCCCACAGGAACTGGGCAAAGACCATCTCCCCCAGCTTGCCCATGTAGGTGCGCTGGATCTCTACCCTTTGCTGCCGGGCTATGTCCCGGCAGGCCCGCAACTCCTGGGGCAGCAGGCGGGAGTACTGGTCGTTGCCCAGGATGATTTTTCGAGAAAAATCCAGCGCTTTGTGGCGCATACCGGGGGTGACGGCCAGCCTATAGTAGGCCACCTTGTACGAGCCCCGGCTGTCGAAACGCTGTTCCATTTGTATACCCTCCTCTTGTATGGTGGGCCCCTGGCCGCGGGTTGCGGCGCGAAAAGGCCTTTCCGCTTATTATAACACAAATGCCCCGGCCTGTGCAACGCTTTTTGGGGGGGGACTGTACGTAGACCGTGATGGGGAAAAAAGTGTTGACTTGGAGCCCCCTCCATATTGTATAATGGAGAAAAATGGAAAGGATGGCCTGTGTATGAAAAAGTTGGGTTTTGGTTTGATGCGCCTGCCTACGCGCGACCCTGCGAAAGCCGGGGATATTGACCTGGAACAGGTAAAAAAGATGGTGGACCTGTTTATGGAGAAGGGCTTTACGTACTTTGACACGGCGTGGATGTACTGCGGCTTTAACAGCGAGCCCACTGTGAAGGAGGCTTTGGTGAGCCGGTACCCCAGGGACAGCTTTACCCTGGCTACCAAGCTGCATAACGGGTTTTTTAACAGCCTGGAGGACCGGGACAAGGTGTTTGACCAGCAACTGGAAAAGACCGGGGCCGGGTACTTTGACTACTATATGCTGCACGGCATTGAGGAGGGCAGCCTGCCCAAGTATGAGCAGTTCGACTGCTTTAACTGGCTGAAGGCCAAGAAGGAGGCCGGGCTGGTAAAGACCATGGGCATTTCCTTCCATGCGGGCGCCGGGCTACTGGACGAGATTTTGACCAAGTACCCGTACATTGAGTTTGTACAGTTGCAGATCAACTACCTGGACTGGGAGAGCCAGTGGATCCAGTCACGGGCCTGCTATGAGGTGGCGGTGAAACACCACAAGCCCGTTATTGTGATGGAGCCGGTTAAGGGCGGCACCCTGGCAAAGGTGCCCGCCCAGGTGGAGGCGCTGTTTAAGGCCCACGACCCCCATGCCTCGCCGACCAGTTGGGCTATACGCTTTGCGGCCAGCCTGCCGGGGGTGATGATGGTGCTATCCGGCATGAGCAGCTTGCAGCAGATGGAGGACAACCTTGGGTATATGGAGGACTTTGTGCCCCTGACCGGGGAGGAGCAGGCCATGGCCTTTAAGGCCGGGGAGATCATCAACGGGCAGATTGCCGTGCCCTGCACCGGGTGCTCGTACTGCACCGAGGGCTGCCCCCAGAAGATTGCTATACCCCAGTTCTTCTCCCTGTACAACGAGGATATGCGGGAGCGCCTGGAGGAGAAGGGCTGGACGGTAAATTTCTCCAACTACGCCAACCTGGCTAAGGACTTTGGCCGGGCCGGGGACTGCATCGGCTGCGGCCAGTGCGAGGAGATGTGCCCCCAGCATCTGCCGATTATGGAGCACCTGAAGGCGGTTTCGGGGCACTTTGACCAGTAAGGGGGAACCCCGGCCGCGGGGGCGGGCACAAAAATTTTTTTAACGCCGCCGGCTGCCCCGCCATATAGGCCGCGGGCTATATGGGCGGACGGCCGGGCCTTTTCCCGCGGGGACGGCGCAGATTAAATCAACCAGAAAATGCAAAGACTACCTCCGTAACGAAAATTACGGAGGTGCTTTTCTATGCAGGGGAAAGTGGAGATATGCGGGGTGAACACCGCCAAGCTGAAAGTGCTGAAAAGCGACGAGATGCGGGAGTTGCTGATCCGCAGCCACGACGGGGATAAGGAGGCCAGGGAAAAGCTGATACAGGGGAACCTGCGGCTGGTGCTTAGCGTGATACAGCGCTTTGGCAACCGGGGGGAGAACCCGGACGACCTGTTCCAGGTGGGATGCATTGGGCTGATGAAGGCCATCGACCACTTTGACGTGAGCCAGGGCGTGCAATTTTCCACCTACGGCGTGCCCATGACATTCCCTTGGGGAAAAAGGGAAGGAGGCACGAAATGACCCGGAAACAGGCCATTTCCGCGGTGCTCGGCTACTTAGAGCAGCAGCCAGACCTGCCCCAAGAACTCTGCAAAGCAATACTTATTTTGAAGGAAATGCAAAACGGGATGCCGGGGAAGATCTGGACGGACGGGGCTATTCGGGGCGCAGTTGAAAGATTTATAGAAGAAAATGGACGACCGCCCAAGGTAAAGGAACTGGACGGTGTGGGGTATCTGCCGCCCCACACCGTTGTAGCCCGGCAATATGGCATGACCGCGGGAAGGTGGCTGGAGGAGAATTATCCCGGCCCCAAAGGCGGTTTGCCGGGCCGCTATAAGGGGCTGACACCGGATGATTTGAAAGGGATGTTCATCGCGGAGTACCAGCGCATACAGCCAGTAGGCGAGGAGGATTTTGACCGGCGCAGGCAGAAGGGCATCCCCTGTTGGCGGTACACGGCGAAGGTGCTGGGGGCCAGCAGGTGGAATGCGCTGCGGGAGATCTGTGGGGTAACGCCCCCAAATGGGCGCAGCGGAGAGAGGGCCTTTCTTGTGGATGGGCACGTGCCGGAGGTGGAGCCCCCAGGGTAAGCAAAGGGCGCGCTCCCCCCTTCCGGTTTGGCAAGGGTGTGGCTTAGGTATTGTCGCCGGGGACGGTGTAATGCTGCCTGGCCCTACTGTGGTGGCAGGGACATTCTTTGGTGAGGGGCGGGGCTCAAAATCAATATAAAAAAGAAAAAACAGTAGCCCGCCCCTTTGGCGGTCGAGCGGGTTGTTTGGCCTAAACAAAGAGGCCGGGGACGGTGTAATGCTGCTTGGCCCTATGGGGGTGGCCAAAACATTTTTTGGCGAGGGGCAGTGCTCAAAATCAATATAAAAAAGAAAAACAGTAGCCCGCCCCTTTGGCGGTCGAGCGGGTTGTTTGGCCTAAACAA
>CANOFK010000186.1 GCA_947565265.1 uncultured Clostridia bacterium
CTGCCTTGTACTGTCATTCTTTGGCGAAGAGCGCAGCTTTTTCCGTATTATACTTTAGTTTACTTTTTTGAGGGTCATCCTGATTTTGATATCTTAAACGAAATAGCCTATACTGTTCTCTATAAACCTACTTTATTTTGCGAAAGGAATGCTACTATGAAATTTACCGTTAACCGGGCTGAAATGACCGACGCCGTGTCGAATATACAGCGGGCTGTGTCCACCAAGACCTCTATCCCCGCTTTGGAGGGCATCCTGATCCACGCCGGGGATAACCGGCTGGAGTTGTCTGCCTATGACCTGGAACTGGGCATCTCTACCGTTGTCCCTGCCAATGTGCAGGAGCCCGGCAGCACCATCCTCAGCGCCAAAATGTTTTCGGACATCGTCCACCGCCTTCCCGCCGATACCGTGGACCTGGCGGTAGATGAAAAGGAAGCCGCCCGCATTGAAAGCGGCAACAGCGTGTATGACATCATCGGCATCCCGGCTGTCGAGTTCCCCGAACTGCCCAAATTGGCAGATTCCGTCAATATCAAGCTGACCGCGGACATACTGAAAAGCATTGTCCGCCAGACCGTCTATGCGGTGGGCGAAAACGAAACCAAGCCCATCCACCAGGGCTGCCTGTTTCATATCGAGGGCGGCTTGCTGGACGTAGTGGCCGTCGATGGCTACCGCCTGGCCAAGCGCACCGAGCCCATTGATTTTGAGGGGGAGCTTTCCTTTGTGGTGCCGGGCAAAACCCTCAACGAGATCACCAAGCTTCTCAAGGACCCTGAGCAGGAGGTGGAGATCCAGGCCGGGCAACGGCATATTATCTTTAAAATCGCCAACTACACGGTGATCTCCAGCCTGTTAGAGGGGGAATTCCTTAACTATAAGGCTACCATCCCCGCCTCCAGTAAAACCACTGTCACCATGCGGGTGCGGGACGCGGTAGAGAGCGTCGAGCGGGTGTCCGTGCCCATTACCGACCGGCTGAAGAGCCCGGTCCGCTGCGTGTTTGAGGAGAACGAGGTAAAGCTTTCCTGTATCACCCCCAACGGCCGGGCCAGGGACCAGTTTGCCGTCAGCATGGAGGGTGAGGAAGTGGAGATCGGCTTTAACAACCGTTACCTGCTGGACGCCCTGAAAAACACCGAAAGCGACGAGGTGCGGGTAGGGCTCAGCGGCCCCCTCAGCCCCATGACCATCCAGCCCAAAGACGGGGACAGTTTCCTGTTCTTGGTGCTCCCCGTCCGCCTGAAAAGCGAGTAAAACAGACTCTAAGCCCCAGGGTTGCCAGGGGCAAACAGAGGAGGAAAGTATGGAGCGCATAGGGATAGAAACCGAGTTTATCAAGTTAGACGCCTTCCTTAAGCTAACCGGCCTGGTAGATACCGGCGGGCAGGCCAAAGCCGCGGTACAGCAGGGCATGGTAAAGGTCAATGGCGAGCCATGCCCCCTGCGGGGCAAAAAGCTGCGGCAGGGCGACGTAGTAGAAGCCGCCGGCAGGCAGTTCCGGGTAGAAAAGGCAGAAAACCATGTACATCACTAGGTTTGCCGCCAAAAACTACCGCAACATCGCCCTGGAGGAGATATACCCCTGCGAGGGCATCAACGTGGTCTACGGGGGCAATGCTCAGGGCAAGACTAACCTGCTGGAAGCCATCTGGATGTTCACCGGCGGCCACTCCTTCCGCGGGGCCAAAGACGCGGAAGTCATCCGGTTCAGCCGGCAGGGGGAAAAGGCGGGCTTTGCCGCCCTGGAGTTGGACTTTTTCAGCGAAAACCGGGAGCAGTCCGCCGTTTTGCGTATTGAAAACGGCCGGCGCACCAGTTGGATCAACGAGGTCAAAAAGAATACGGGTTCCGCCCTGGTGGGCAAGGTGCGGGCGGTCATCTTTTCTCCTGAGCATCTTATGCTGATTAAAGAGGGCCCCCACCACCGGCGGAAGTTCATGGATACCACCCTGTGCCAACTGGCCCCCAGCTACGCGGCGCTGTCCGCCTCCTACCGGCGCATCATCGCCCAGCGCAACGCCCTGCTCAAAGAGGTGGCCAAAAACCCCCGCCTGGCAGATACCGTCAGCGTATGGGACGCCCAAACAGCCAACCTGGGGGCCAGGGTGATGGAAGAGCGCAAAAAGTTCATCCAAAGCCTTACGCCCTTTGTCCAGGAGGTTTTCCAGGGTATTGCCCATGGGAAAGAGGAGATTGGCCTGCGCTACGCCCCCTCCTTCCCCTGCGGCCAAACCCTACAGGAAACCGAACAGCTTTTTTTGCAAGAGTTATCCCGTACCGCCGCAACAGAAACCCGCATGGGCGCCACCATGGCCGGCCCCCACCGGGACGACCTGGAGATCCTCATCAACGGGGTATCGGCCCGGGCCTACGGCTCCCAGGGGCAGCAGCGAAGCGCCGTCCTGGCCCTCAAGCTGGCCGAAGCCCAGGTGCTGGGTGCCCTTTCGGGCGAGCCGCCGGTCGTGCTGCTGGACGATGTCCTCAGCGAACTGGACAAGCAGCGGCAGGACTACCTGCTCAACCGCCTGTACGGGCAGCAGATCTTCATCACCTCCTGCGAGCCGGACGCCGTCAAGATCATGCAGACGGGTATGCGGTTCAACATGAAAAACGGCCAGGTGTTCCCCGAAGAGGTTTTCGTGTTGATGGAAACGGAGGAAGCGGAAGATACGGGAGATGCGGAAACGGCCGGTGCCGGCCCCATCCCCCCACCTGCCGGCTGAGGGGGGCTGCTTACAGAAAACTAAAAAAAGGAAAAAACTGCTAATGTACCTTCATTTGGGGCAAGATACCATTGTGATGGCCGATACAATCGTAGGCGTGTTCGACCTGGACAATACCACTGGCTCCTGCCGCACCAAAGAGTTCCTTGCCAAAGCCCAGCGGGAGGGCCGGGTGGTGGATGTCACCACCGAACTGCCAAAATCCTTCATCGTCTGCGTAGACCACGGCCGCGAAACCGTCTACCTCTCCCAAATGTCCCCCGCTACCCTCCTGCGCCGCTCCCTGCAAGGAGGCGCCGCGCTTAGGTAGGCTGGCTTTTTTGGGGGCCGCCTGCGTTCGTGGGGGCTCCTCGCCCCCACACCCCCCGCCAACGCTGTGGCCGCGTTGGATCGGCCTTGTGGCCTTTTTGGGGGCTTTCTATCCCCGTTAACAGGCAAGTTCCCGTTGATTCACATTTTTACATTTATTTCTATTTTCTATTATTTTTTATTATTTCTTTATTATTTTTTATTTCTGTTTCTTGTTTTCATTTTCATTCTGATTATTCTTAGCCTCATCCCCTTTATTTTTTATCTCTTTATGATTTGGGCAATAACCCCATTTTTGGGTGATCGTATAACCGTCCACAGGATG
>CANOFK010000187.1 GCA_947565265.1 uncultured Clostridia bacterium
AATGATACGGCAACTGGCAAATGTATGGTACCCCCTCCGGTTCAGCAACACAATGGATTGTTTCCCTTTTCGGAAGTTTTCCACCAGCGCCTCGCCCAATGCCATGCCGATAGCGCTCTCGCCACCAGGGCAATCCTCCCAGTTCATGTCGGCCAGTTCTACCTGCGGCATTTCCGCCTGGCCAAAGCGGCCGTCCAGCTTGTGGAAGAGGAACTTCCCCGTACGTACCATGTAATAGCTTTCAATCGAAGGGGTAGCGGAAGACATCAGGCAAAAAGCGCCGGCCTTTGCGCAGCGGTAACGGGCTACTTCCCTGGCGTCAAAGCGGGGGCTGGCCTCAGACTTATAGGTATGCTCCTGCTCCTCGTCAATTACAATCAGCCCCAAATTTCTCACCGGCGCAAACACCGCAGAGCGGGTCCCTACAGCAATTTTCGCCTCTCCACGGCGCACCCGTTTCCATTCGTCCAGCCGTTCCCCTAAGGAAAGCCTGCTGTGAAAAACAGCTACACGGTCGCCAAAACACTGTTGAAACAGCCGCACAGTCTGCCCGGTTAATGAAATCTCCGGCACCATCACAATGGCTCCCCGCCCCTGGGCCAACACATACTCGATCAGCTTAAGGAAAACAGAGGTTTTACCACTGCCGGTCACGCCATATAGCAGCGCACACCGCCGCCCTTCCCGCGCCTGCTCGAATTCGCGGCACAAACCGTCCAGCGCCCGCTGCTGGGAAGGGGAAAGCACCAGATCCTCCAAATGGCCGGATGTACCGGCAGCCTGTTCCGGCCTGCGGTACAGTTCGTATTCAAAGACCTCGGCAGCCCCTTTGGCCGCCAGTGCCTTCACCACCCCAGAGGACGCCCCCGTAAAGTAGCACAGTTCTTTTTCCGTAGCCTCCCCCACGTCCAGCAGCGCCTGGTACACCTCCCGCTGCCGGGGGGTGAGCTTGCCATCAAACGCCGTCACCGGCCGTACCATTTTTGCCACCGCATCCTGTACCCGGCTCATGGCCAGGTTGACCTTACAGACCACGCCTTTTTCCAGCAAAGCCTGAAACGCCGGGTTGTCCTGGGTGATCCCCAGGGCACGGGAGAGTTTTTCAAATGGGACAGCCTTCCCTGCCGTACGTAAAGCCGTAATGATCTGCCAGGATAGGCCGTCCCACACTTCCCGGTCAAAGTCCGTAAAGCCGTGATCCAACAAGTAGCTGTCCCTCACCCGGAACTGTAACCCGGCAGGGATCATCTGCTTGACCGCGCTGAAAAGTGTGCAAAAATAGCGGTTTTTCATCCACAGGGCAAGCGCAAGTTCCCCGCCGTCCAGCACGGGCTCCTTGTCCAGAACAGTGTGCACGGCTTTTAGGCGCCCCTCTTCCTGGCCGCCCAGGGCGAAAACCATGCCCACCCGCTCCCGGTTCCCCGTGCCGAACGGGACCATGACCCGTACGCCGGGCCGCACACGGTCCTGCAACGGCTCCGGCACCCGGTAGGTAAACAGCTTATCAAAATGGTACACTGTGTTCTCCACAGCCACCTGGGCCAGGCCGGTCATCCTTCCAGTTCTTCCGGCTCCAAGATACGGTAACGGTCCTGCACAAAATCCTGCACGGCCAGGTCGACCGGCTTATCTACCAGTTTATCGCCGGAAAGCTCGGCCTTTTCAGAGATCTGCCGGGCGCGTTTGGCCACGGCAATCACCAGTGAATACTGGTTCATATGGGGTGTTTTAATAATGTTTGCAGATGGTTTCAGCATGGTGCTACCACGTTCCTTTCTCAACAAAATAATTTCTCAGCCTATCATATATCCAAAACCCGCTGGATAAAGCCGGGGTTTCTGGCACATTTACATTTTTCGCTGCGAAGGATAGCCTGCATATCCGCCACCGCATCCTCCAGCCTGTCATTGACAACCACATAATCATACTGCTCCGCGTGGGGCAGTTCCCGGCGCGCTGTTTCCAAACGTTTGCGCACCGTGGCGTCATCCTCTGTCCCTCTATCCCGTAGGCGCTGCTCCAGCACCTCCATAGAGGGCGGCGTAATAAATACCGATACACAATCCGGCGCCAGCTTTTTGATCTGGGCCCCGCCCTGCACATCGATCTCCAGCACCACATCCCAACCTTCCGAAAGCCACTTCTCTACCGGGGCCTTGGGGGTGCCATAGCAATTCCCCACATATTCCGCGTGCTCCAGCATACTGCCGCTGTCTACCAGCCCCTGGAATTCCTCCCGGCTGATAAAATAGTACTCCCGCCCGTTCTCCTCCCCTGGCCGGGGCGGCCGGGTGGTCGCGGATACAGACATCCGCAGGTTCTGGTCCTGCCGGAACCACTCCTTCAGTATGGTCCCCTTGCCCCCGGCGGAAGGCGCGGAAACCACCAGTAAAAGCCCTCTGCTCATGTTACTCTCCCTCTCCTGTCAAATCCTCTTTTCCGTTGAACCTGCCGGCCACGGTTTCCGGCATAATGGCTGAAAGCACCACGCTGCCGCTGTCCATAATAATCACCGTCTTTGTCTTGCGCCCAAAAGTCGCGTCGATCACAGCCCCTCTCTCCCTGGCCTCCATCACCAGGCGCTTGATCGGGGCAGACTCATTACTGACAACCGCCACCACCTTATCCTCCGAAACCATGTTGCCAAACCCGACGTTTACCAGCCTCACAGGCCCAGCCTCCTCGCTATACAGGGTCACTCCACATTCTGCACCTGTTCCCGAATCTTTTCTATCTCCGCCTTCATATCCACCACCAAATAGGCAATCTCCGTGTCCTGTGATTTGGAGCCGATGGTATTCGTTTCCCGGTTCATCTCCTGCACCAGGAAATCAATTTTGCGCCCTACCGGCTCGGTCGACTCCACCAGCCGCCCCAACTGGGCAAAGTGGCTTTTCAGCCGTACGGTTTCCTCGTCCACCGCAGACTTATCGGCAAAGATGGCCACCTCAGTCAGTAACCGCTGCTCATCCATGTGGGTATCCCCCAGCAGTTCCTGTATCTTGGCGGCAAGCCGTTCCCGGTAGCGCGCCACGGCCTGGGGGGCCAACTGCTCCACCTTTTCTATCATGGCCAGAATATTCCCTGCCTTCTCCAAAATGTCCGCCTTCAGCAGGGCGCCTTCCGCCACCCGCATCTCCATAAAAGAGTCCACCGTGGGCCCCGCCACTGCCAGTACGGCAGCCCATACCGCGTCCTCATCTTCGGGCGTTTTATGAATAGCAAAAACATCCTGGTACCGGCTCAACTGCGCAAGGCTGGGCCCGTCAGGCAGGTTATAACTCTCCTGCAACTCCAACAGCGCTTTGTAATAACCCGCCGCCAAAGCATGGTTTACCTGCACCTGCACGCCGGTTTCCT
>CANOFK010000188.1 GCA_947565265.1 uncultured Clostridia bacterium
CTGGTAATTTAGGCAGGGGGCTGCTTTTTCCCCCGTTTTGTGCTATACTTGTGCTAAAGGAGAGAGCGCCATGCGCATTTTACTGATTGAGGACGACCGCCGCCTTGCGGAGTCGTTGAAATTCCAGTTGGAGAAGGAAGGCCTAACCACCGACGTATGCCATGCCGGTGACGACGGCCTGCACTACCTGCTGGAAACCACCTATGACCTGGTGTTACTGGACCGCCTGCTGCCCGGCATGGATGGTATGGCTGTCCTGCGGGAGGCCCGCGCCCGGCAGGTAGACGCGCCTGTCATCCTGCTTACCGCTTTGGGGCAACTGGAGGATAAGATCACCGGCCTGGACGCCGGGGCTGACGACTATATTGTAAAACCCTTTGCCTTTGGCGAACTGATGGCCCGTATCCGCAGCATCAGCCGCCGCCCCCGGAGTTGGGCCGCGGCCCCGGCAACTTCCACCGGTGACCTGTGCCTGATACCCGCTGAAAAGCGTTTACAGGGACCCAACGGTGAATACCTGCTCTCTAAACGGGAAACCGACCTGCTGGAAACCCTTTTACGCCACCCCAATGCCACCCTTACCCGTGAAACCTTGCTGCTGCGGGTGTGGGGCCCGGAGGCCGACGTAGAAGACGGTAATTTAGACAACTACATCCACTTCCTGCGCCGCAGGCTGCGGGGGGTGAAAAGCGCGTGGCGCATCACCACTGTACGGGGGGTGGGCTACCGTCTGGAGGAGGGATAACGATGTTTCAAGGGCTGCGCCGGCAGATGACCCGGTTTTGCATCCTGGCCACTGTTTCCATTGCCCTGGCCATTACCCTGCTGTGCCTGATGGTTTCCGAAAATGCCATCCGGCAGGCCCAGTACCAGGCCTTTCTCAATGACGTGAACGGGGTAATTTCCTATCTGGAGGGCCGCACCGTGATCTCCGGCCAATGGCTGGCCCAAACTGAGGGCGCGCAGCAGCTACTGCTCGCCATATATGACAATGCTGAGCCGCTGGCCTACAACGGCCTAAAAACACCGCGTGAGAGCCTGGAGCGCCAGGCCCAGGCCATTGCCGCTGAGAACTGCGGGCTCAATGTGCTGGAACCCTCCCGCAATTCTGTGCTGACACAGACGGTACGGTTCAATTTCAGGGATGAGGACGGCATGAAGTATTACGGGGCCGCAGTAGTCTTTCCTCGGCCTTATGGCTCCCTGGGCGCGCTGATCCTCTGTCCACTGGAGCAGCAGGAAAAGCAAATCTTCCATCAGCGGGCCATGTTCGCTGTCATTGTGTTTACCGGAGCCATTGCCCTGGCAATTTTCGCCTGGTTCTTTACGGGAAAAATGCTGATCCCCCTGGAGGAAAGCCAACGCAAGCAGGCCCAATTTGTGGCCTCCGCCTCCCACGAACTGCGCTCACCCCTTACAGTCATGCTCTCTAACCTCTCCGCGCTGGAAAAGGCCGGACCGGACGAACAAGCCCGGTTCCGGGAAAATATCCGCGCCGAAGGGCACCGGATGTCCCGGCTAATTGACGATATGCTGGCTTTGGCCAATGCCGACAGCCACAGTTGGAGCCTTCAGCGTACGCCGGTGGCACTGGACACCCTGACTTTAGATATCTATGAGCGTTTTTGTGGCCCAGCCAGAGAGAAAGGGATACAATTCTCCGCTGCCCTGCCCGAAGAGGATATCCCCCTTTTTCCCTGCGACCCTGACCGGATCACACAAGCCTTAGCGGTATTGCTGGACAACGCCCTCAGCTATACGCCCACCGGCGGCAGTGTTGGGTTGCGTCTGGCCCGGCAGGCCAATGGCCGTTACTGTTTCTCGGTGGCAGACACAGGCCCCGGCATCCCGGACAGGGAGAAAGAGAATATTTTCCTACGGTTCTACCGCTGTGATGCCTCCCGGCAAGACCGGGAGCATTTTGGGCTGGGTCTGTGCGTGGCCAGGGAAATTGCCGGGCTACACCGGGGCCGGCTGTGGGTAGAGGACGCCCCCGGTGGTGGGGCGGTATTCCACCTGCTGCTTTGAGGCATCCTATAAAAAAGGCAGGGCCTACCTTATAAAGTAGGCCCTGCCTTTTTAATTAGGAAGTGGTTATGCATCCTCTGGCGTCTGCTGCACCTGCTTTGCCCAGCCTGCCAACTTTCTGGCAACGTAGTCCCCCACCCAATACAGGGGCGGGGCAAGCCATAGCGGCCGATCTGCCGCCAGGGCGCCGTCTGTGTACAGAGCTGCCAAAAAGCTAAAAACCAACGTCCCTGCGCACAGGGCCCACAGCCCCCTGCCGCTTGCTGCTTTTACCCTGCTGAGGGATAGGGGCATCAGCAGCACTGTCCCTATCCCAGCGGCTACAGCCCCTGCCGCTGGAAGGAACAGCCCCAGGTCATACTCCGTCTTTTCCTCCAGGAAAAACCGTGCCAGCTCCTCCTGCTTTTCCCGCAGCAGTTCTACCCAAAAGTCAAAGTCTGACCACTGGGCAGGCAGCAGTTCCGGGGGAATCTGCATAGAAAAGCCCGTCAGCCACAGCCCTGCAAACCACAGTGCCCCCGCTGTCAACAAGCAGGCCAGGAACACCGCTGGGTATTCCAATGCCCTAAACCCGGTCCGCAACAAAGGGCTGATGGCCGAAAGCACCAACACCCATACCGGCAGTTGGGAGAAAAAGCCAGCTATTCCCGCCCAGGTACGGGCTGCGCCCCATACGCCATCCAACCCCAGCCGGCCGGAGAATTCCACAATATACCGATGGGGCCAACTGCCTGCCGGTATCTGTAAAGCCAGCCGCCCCAGCCCAGTGTCACTGGCAAGGGCCTGTACGGCCAGCACAGGCCGCTTCCCGGATAAGATACCTCGTACCGTCAAAGTGCGCCCGTTCCACCTTACCTGCGATCCTACCGGTGCCGGGCTGCCGAACAGTTCCATTGCCGTGCCCTCGTCCAAAAGGCACCCCTCCGTGTCCCCTGACAGCAGCGGCGCATCAGAGGGCACCAGCAAGGGGGAATCCCCCGCCAATAATAGAACGTTTAAGGTCGTGCTACGTGCCAGGTCAGGGTTCTCCACAACCTGCCCCACACGCTGTCCCCACAGCACAAAAGCCGCTGGTTGCTGCTCCCCCTCTTCCTGCCGGGCCAGCGCCCAGGCCGCAGAGCCGGTCAAGGACTCACCGTTCAAGGATAACAGGCGCAAATCCGGGATATCAGCCAGCCGGTAAGCTTGCAACCGGGCCAGTGCCAACCCCATCAGGAAAAGCCCGCACAGGGCCAGCCGCCACCAGCGCCCCCGGCCCATCAGCCTACCTCCTGCCGGATACGGTCCCCAGCCTTTACAGGCTTGCTAGAAAAAGCCAGATATTTCTG
>CANOFK010000189.1 GCA_947565265.1 uncultured Clostridia bacterium
TGCGGGCCAGGGTGTTCATCATGTCGCTGCTGGGGGCCTTCATAATAATGTCCCGCACAAAACTGGTGGGCAGCGTACGGTAGAAGGACAGCAGGCCACAGAATTCCTTTAGCTGGGCCTCCTCCGGCAGTTGGCCGAACAGCAGCAGGTAGGCGGTGCGTTCATAGCCAAAGCTGTCCGTAGGGGGCTGGCGGCGGATAAGCTCCTCCACATCGTAGCCGCGGAAGTAGAGTTTGCCCTCGCAGGGCACGCTTTTGCCGTCTACGGTTTTGGAGGAAACGATCTCAGAGATGTTGGTGAGGCCGGTGAGCACGCCCTTGCCGTTCAAATCGCGCAGTCCGCGCTTTACGTCGAATTTGGTGTACAGTTCGGGGTCTATCCGGCTGTTATCTACACAGCGCTGGGCCAGGGCCTGCACTTCGGGCCGGATATCGGAATAAATGGACATGGCGGCGGTCTCCTTTCTAATTTTAAATGAATAAAGTTATTTGGATTTTATTATACTAAAGATTCGCCTTAAACGCAAGAGTAAAATTGTGAACAATTTATGGAGGCAGGGCAGCGCCGGGAACCTGGGCCTGCCAAACCTAATTTAAGAAAGCGAGTGATCCTTCCCTATGCAAAAGCTCTCCCGTTTCTTCAAAAACCTTGTAACGCTGGCCTGCGCGGGCATCTGCATCTGGTGCGCGGCGGATAGCTTTCAGCGCTGGGCAAGCCAGCAGGGGGGCGACGCGCTGCTGTTTGCGGCGGGGATGCGCGTTTCCCCGGCAGAGGAGGCCCAGCCGGGGGACACCCCGGCCCCCAGTGCGCCCCCGGCCGCGCCGGTGTGGACAAGGGATGGCCTTTTGGCGGAAAGCGGCGGGGAGGGCGGGATCCCGGACGACGGCATTGTGCCCTTTCACAGCGACCTGCTACCGGGCGCGGCTATTACCCCCGAACCCGGACGTGCCAACGGCCCGGTAGAGGAAATCGCCCTGGAAGGGGGCGCGCAGGTGGGCAGCTTTTTTGTGCGGGATTCCACAGGATCTGGCACCGACCTGGCGGCGGAATTGCTGGAGGAGCCGGATGTACATATCAAGGGTGACGGCAGCGTGGAGGTGCTGATCTACCATACCCATACCTCAGAGGCCTATGCCCTCAGCGCGCCTGGCTTTTACTATACCGATATGGAAACCCGCACCCAAAACCAGGACAGGAGCGTGGTGGCGGCAGGGGAAGAGCTGGCAAAGGCCCTGGAGGCCAGGGGCATCGGCGTGGTGCATGACAAGACCGTGAATGACGGTGTGTACAACGGCTCTTATGACCGCTCCTGGGAAGTGATCCAGAACAACCTGGCCAAGTATCCGGGCATACAGGTGACCATCGACCTGCACCGGGACTCCATGACCACCGATGCGGGGGTGAAGTATAAGCCTACAGCCGAGATCGGCGGGCGGAAAGCGGCCCAGGCTATGATGATCGCCGGGTGCGACGCGGACGGCAGTTGGGGGGATTTCCCGGACTGGCGGCAGAACCTGCGGTGGATGCTCAGGGTGCAGGAAACTGCCCAAGCCATGTATCCGGGCCTGATGCGGCCGCTGAATTTTTCCAACAGCAAGTATAACATGAATGCTACCCACGGCTCTATGCTGATTGAAATTGGCACGGAGGTGAATACGGTGCCTGAGGCCCGGTATACCGGGCCTCAGGCACCGTATTCACCTCCGTGCCAATTTCAATCAGCATAGAGCCGTGGGTAGCATTCATGTTATACTTGCTGTTGGAAAAATTCAGCGGCCGCATCAGGCCCGGATACATGGCTTGGGCAGTTTCCTGCACCCTGAGCATCCACCGCAGGTTCTGCCGCCAGTCCGGGAAATCCCCCCAACTGCCGTCCGCGTCGCACCCGGCGATCATCATAGCCTGGGCCGCTTTCCGCCCGCCGATCTCGGCTGTAGGCTTATACTTCACCCCCGCATCGGTGGTCATGGAGTCCCGGTGCAGGTCGATGGTCACCTGTATGCCCGGATACTTGGCCAGGTTGTTCTGGATCACTTCCCAGGAGCGGTCATAAGAGCCGTTGTACACACCGTCATTCACGGTCTTGTCATGCACCACGCCGATGCCCCTGGCCTCCAGGGCCTTTGCCAGCTCTTCCCCTGCCGCCACCACGCTCCTGTCCTGGTTTTGGGTGCGGGTTTCCATATCGGTATAGTAAAAGCCAGGCGCGCTGAGGGCATAGGCCTCTGAGGTATGGGTATGGTAGATCAGCACCTCCACGCTGCCGTCACCCTTGATATGTACATCCGGCTCCTCCAGCAATTCCGCCGCCAGGTCGGTGCCAGATCCTGTGGAATCCCGCACAAAAAAGCTGCCCACCTGCGCGCCCCCTTCCAGGGCGATTTCCTCTACCGGGCCGTTGGCACGTCCGGGTTCGGGGGTAATAGCCGCGCCCGGTAGCAGGTCGCTGTGAAAGGGCACAATGCCGTCGTCCGGGATCCCGCCCTCCCCGCCGCTTTCCGCCAAAAGGCCATCCCTTGTCCACACCGGCGCGGCCGGGGGCGCACTGGGGGCCGGGGTGTCCCCCGGCTGGGCCTCCTCTGCCGGGGAAACGCGCATCCCCGCCGCAAACAGCAGCGCGTCGCCCCCCTGCTGGCTTGCCCAGCGCTGAAAGCTATCCGCCGCGCACCAGATGCAGATGCCCGCGCAGGCCAGCGTTACAAGGTTTTTGAAGAAACGGGAGAGCTTTTGCATAGGGAAGGATCACTCGCTTTCTTAAATTAGGTTTGGCAGGCCCAGGTTCCCGGCGCTGCCCTGCCTCCATAAATTGTTCACAATTTTACTCTTGCGTTTAAGGCGAATCTTTAGTATAATAAAATCCAAATAACTTTATTCATTTAAAATTAGAAAGGAGACCGCCGCCATGTCCATTTATTCCGATATCCGGCCCGAAGTGCAGGCCCTGGCCCAGCGCTGTGTAGATAACAGCCGGATAGACCCCGAACTGTACACCAAATTCGACGTAAAGCGCGGACTGCGCGATTTGAACGGCAAGGGCGTGCTCACCGGCCTCACCAACATCTCTGAGATCGTTTCCTCCAAAACCGTAGACGGCAAAAGCGTGCCCTGCGAGGGCAAACTCTACTTCCGCGGCTACGATGTGGAGGAGCTTATCCGCCGCCAGCCCCCTACGGACAGCTTTGGCTATGAACGCACCGCCTACCTGCTGCTGTTCGGCCAACTGCCGGAGGAGGCCCAGCTAAAGGAATTCTGTGGCCTGCTGTCCTTCTACCGTACGCTGCCCACCAGTTTTGTGCGGGACATTATTATGAAGGCCCCCAGCAGCGACATGATGAACACCCTGGCCCGCA
>CANOFK010000190.1 GCA_947565265.1 uncultured Clostridia bacterium
GGAAATGGCGAAGAACTGGTTGAGCTCGTCATAGGTGGCGGTGAGGCCGCCCCGGCGGGCCGCGGCCACGGCCGCGCCTACCTTCATGGTTTTATCAAAGGGGGCGCTGTAAAAGAGGCGGGTCATAAAGGCTACCAGCGTGGCGTTGGCCGAGGCGTAATATACCGGCGAGCCTACCACCAGCCCGTCGCAAGCCTGGAATTTGGGCGCGGTTTCATTGACCAGGTCATCAAACACGCAATGGCCCAACTCGCCGCACTTCCGGCAGGCGATGCACCCCCGGATGGCCTTATTGCCTATGTGGATGGTTTCGGTTTCGACCCCGGCCTGGGTGAAAACCTGCTCCATCTGCTGGAGGGCGGTGTAAGTATTGCCATTGGCGTGGGGGCTGCCGTTGATCATCAGGACTTTCATGTGGGATCCTCCTTGGTTTATCAGGTTATTATATAGTATATATAGCGGGGCGGCGGGAAAATGCCGGGTTATGGGACCAACCCGGCCACTTCTGCCAAGGTGAGGCCCTGTTCCAGGGCAATGCGGGCCACATCCTCGTATTCGGGCTTTTGGCGGGTGACGCCCCAGCCCCCGGCGGTTTTGACCCGCACCTCCCCGTAAGGGGTGGTGGCGGTGTGCTGGGAACGGCGCAGCACCCGGCGGGCGCAGAGGGTTTCCCGCACGCCCAGGGTGGTGGTGTGGGTGAACAGCAGGCCGGCCATTTTTTCGGCATCCTCCGGCCGGCACAGGCAGGTGAGCAGCACCCCGGGCCGGCCTTTTTTCATGCCGATGGCTGTGGTGAAGGCATCCAGGGCCCCGGCATCCAGAAGGCGCTCTGCCGCAAAGGCAATGGCCTCGGGGGTCATGTCGTCCAGGTTGCAGCGCAGTTCCGTTACCTGGCCACTGGTATCGCCGGTATCGCCCAGCATGGCCCGCACGGCGTTTAGGGCGGGGAAGTCTTTGGTGCCCATGCCGTAGCCGATTTTTTCGGTACACATAGCCGGGGCAGGGCCGAAGGCCCCGGCAAAGTGCAGGAGCAGCGCTGCCCCCGTGGGGGTGCACAGTTCGCCGTTGATGGCCCCGCCGTAGGTGGGTACGCCCTGGAGGATATGGGCGGTGGCCGGTGCGGGGACCGGCAAGATGCCGTGGGCACAGCGTACCTGCCCGCTGCCCACATGGACAGGGGAACAGACCACTTGCTGGGGCGCCAGGCGGTGCATCAGCAGGCAGACGGCGGTTACGTCGGCTATGGCGTCCAGGGCGCCTACCTCGTGGAAGTGGACTTCCTCTACCGGCACACCGTGGGCGTGGCTTTCCGCCTGGGCGATCAGCCGGTAGACGGCCAGGATATGGGTGCGGACTTCTTCGGGCACTTGCAGGTGGGAGATGATGTGGGCTACATCGTGCAGGCCCGCATGGTGGTGGGTGTGCCCGTGCCCATGGGGGTGCTCATGAGAGTGCTCATGTTCGTGGGTGTGGGCGTGTTCGTGGGTGTGCTCAAGGGAGTGTTCATGTTCGTGAGTGTGGGTGTGGCCTTGGGGCACATCGTGGGTGTGTTCCTCCTGGCCGTTTACGGTGACGGTTACATGGGTGCCGGTTACGCCGCATTTGACCGCCTGCCCGGCAGTAAACCGCACGCCGGGCAGGCCCAGGGCGTTCAACTCATCCACAAATGCCTCCCGGTCCGGGAGGAGCTCCAGCAGGGCAGCGGTGAGCATATCGCCGGCAGCGCCCATGTTGCATTCCAGATAGAGGGTTTTCATAGGGGTGTCCTTTCTTGGGGGATGGGGCGGTTATTCGCCCGCTTTTTTGGTGTGGGGCATACTTTTACCTAAGGCGGCAATGGTGATGGCGACCAGGGGGTTGATCCAGCCGAAGAAGGTAAAGGGGGCGTACTGCCAGGCCGAGATGCCCAGCGTATTTTCGGTAAAGCCTGCCCCGGTGCTGTAGGGCACAATGCCGCCAAATACCGTGCCGGCATCCTCCAGGGCGCGGCTGAGGTTTTGGGGCTTTAGGTTATGCTGCCGGTACAGGGGGCGGAACAGCCGGCCGGTCATGATGATGGCCACGTACTGCTGGCCGGTGCCGATCAGCACGCCCCAGGCGGTGAGGATGGTGGCAATGACCAGCCCGCGGTCGGACTTAACATGGGCGACCACCTTCTCCAAAATGGAGTTGGCCATGCCGGTGCACTCGAAGATGCCGGCAAAGCTTAGGGCGATGAGCATGAGGGCTACGGTGCGCATCATGCTGAGGATGCCGCCCCGGTTGAGCAGGGTGTCCACGGTATCTACGCCGGTGCTGGCGGAAAAGCCGTTCATGACGCCCCCAAGCAGGGCGCTGAGGTTAGCCCCCTGGACAAACAGGGCCGCCAGCATACCCAGTAGGGCGGCGCCCAGCAGGCCAGGCAGGGCCGGGATGTGGAAGATCACCATAACCAGCACCAGCAGCGGGGGCAGGAGCAACAGCGGGTGGATGACAAACTGGGACGAGAGGGTGGAGAGGGTTTGGGCCACCTGGGTGTTATCGGCTGCGCCGCCGCCGAATACAAAGCCCAGCACCCCGTAGATCAGGATACAGATGGCATAGGTGGGGGTGGTTGTGACCATCATGTGGCGGATATGGTCGAATACATTGGTGTCTGACACGGAGGGGGCCAGGTTGGTGGTGTCGGAAAGGGGGGACATTTTGTCGCCAAAATACGCCCCGGAAACGATGGCGCCCACGGTGATAGCCGGCGGGATGCCGATGGCCTCGCCGATACCGAAAAGGGCTACGCCTACGGTGCCGATGGTGGAAAGGGAACTGCCAATGGCCAGGGACACCAGGGAGCAGAGCAGCAGGGCCGTTACCAGGAAGAAACGGGGGGAGATGATTTGCAGGCCGTAGTAGACCATGGTGGGGATGATGCCGCCGGCCATCCAGGCGGCGATCAGGATGCCGATGGACATGATGATCAGCAGGGCGGGCAGGGCGGGGGTGATGGCCTGGGAGATGCCGTCCAGCATCTGCTGCCAGGAAAAACGGTGGAGCGCCCCCACGCCGGCGGCCAGGGCGGCTGCCAGTAGAAGGGGTACATGGGGCGCTGCGCCCAGCCCGGCGGTAAAGGAAACCACCAGGGCGATCAGCGCTGCAAACAGGGCGGTGGCGGGCCAAAAGCCCACAGGGGTGGGCGCTTTTGCTTGGGGTGACATCGGGGTGCCTCCTTTTGGGATTATTTGCCAGAGTAAATTATACCATATTAGTCTACTTTATTCAATCTTTTTTTCTCAAGGGGAGGGGACAGGGGCAGGGCGGAGGAGAGGGGTAGGATTTATGGCGTTTTTCACTAAAATTATGTGGTTTTTTTC
>CANOFK010000191.1 GCA_947565265.1 uncultured Clostridia bacterium
CGTCAGCCCCGTGATCGGCTCCCTGCCGTCCCCCTGTTTCAGGGTAACGGCATCCCCGGAAGATAAGTATTTTTCCTGCTCGGCGGGTACCTGGGCTGTGAATACCGCCCCGCCGCTGCTGTCCGCCAACAATACGGCTGTCCCTTCCGGCACAGGCTGGCCCGGCTCAACCAACAGCGCTGTGACCGTGCCGCTCTCCGGGGCCCGGATCACCCCACCACTCTCCAACAATTCTGCCAGTTGCTGTACCTGCTCTGCCTGTATCTCCCTGGCCAACCGCTCCTTGTCCCCGGTGCTGTCCGGTGCATCAGGGCGCTGGGCGTCCTCAACCGTTCTTCGCGCTAGCCGAAGGGCCGTTTCCCGGTTCTCTACTGCCCGGTCATAGTCCTGCTGGGCCGTTTCTACCCCCTGCTGTAGCAGGCTGGTGTTATCTGCCTGCTCGTTCTGCGCTTTTGCCTCCTCCAAAGCCCTTGCAGCCGCTTGCTCGGCCTGCCGGGCAGCCTCTGCCTTAGCGGCTACCTCCGCCAGCATTGGCTGATACCCTGCCCGCACAGCTTGTTCGGCGGCATCCGCGTCCCCGCCATTTTCTGTCGCCTCCTGCCTTGCCTGGGCCACAGCCTGTTCCAACTCCTGCTGAAGGGCTTGTTCCTGCCCTTCCAAGGTCTTTAGCGCCTCCTGTTCCGCCTTAAGCGTAGCCTCCAAAGGTGTCAGATCAATCAAAACAGTTGGCACATACGTTTCCAATGCGGCTTTTGCCCGCTCCAGTGCCTGCATGGCCCGTTCCACCTCCTTGTTCGCCGACTGTTCGGCGGCGGCATAGTCTTGCTGAGCCCGGATAAGTGCTGTAGCCCTGGCCTGGCTGTCCAATTCTTCCCGGCCCGCCCGATCCCGCAGATCCATATCCATCTTTTCCAATTCCTGTTTAGCAGCCGCCAATTTTTCCTCCAAATCAGCCTGCTCAAGGGTAAAAAGCGGGGCGTTTTTCTCCACCTTGCCACCGGTTTTTACGGCCACCCCTGCCACCCGGATACCCGGACAGGTGGTAACTGCCCGGGCCGAAAGTTCCCCGGCCTTGCCATAGGCGGTAATGGTACGGTCAATGCTCCGCTGGCTGGCTGTTTCCAAGGTAACACGGGGGATGGTAAGTTCGTCCGCTGCCCGGGACAGGATGGTGAAAAGAAACATGAGCAGCAGGAAACCGGCCAGCCAACGTAGGGCCTTTGCCCGAAGGCTGGCTGCTTTTTTCACCCGAAGGCGGCCCAGGCGGGGCTTTGCCAGGTGGCGCATGGGTGGTCTTTCCATATGGCTAAGCGCTCCTTTCTAAGATAATGAATCAAATCCGATCCCCTACCCCTTTACCGCCGCGGCAACAATACCCTGCTCCAGATAATCGCGCCCGCTTAAAAAAACCAGCAGGGCCGGGATCAGCGCAACCGTTGAACCCGCAAAAGCAGGGCCAGCCCGTTCCAGGCTAATGTTTGGCAGGTAAAGGGACAGCGGCCATAGGGTTTTGTCTTTCAGGAAAGCCAAAGGCTGCTCGATCAGGTTCCAGCACTCCAGAAAGCCCAGTACCATGGCCGAAACCAGTCCTGCTGACCCCAGTGGCAGCCCGATATACCAGAACACCTGGAACCCGCTACGGGCATCCAGCCGGGCAGATTCCAGCACGGCCTCCGGGATGGAACGGAAAAAGCTGTACATGATGTACACCGGGAAGGTAGAAAAGGCCCCAGGCAAAATCACTGCCCAACGGGTATCCAGCAGCCCCAGGCGGTCCAGGGCCAGAAAGCTGGAAAGCATAGTCACCTGGAAGGGCATCAGCATTAAAATGACATACAGGGCAAACAGCGCCCGCCGCAGGGGAAACCGGTATCTGGCGAATCCCCATGCCGCCGGGGCCCCCACCGCCAACTGCCCCAGCAGGATGCCAACTGTCATCCACAGGGTGTTCCAGAACATATGGAAGAACTCCGGGGAGTCCAGCAGCAGTTCCACCGCCGGGCGCAGGGTGGGTAGCCGGGGCAAAAGGCTCCAGCGAGCGAAACTGCCCCTTTGGGCCAATAGCACAGGCCCCAGGTTTTCCCGCAGTTCCCTCTGATCCATAAATGTACCTGCCAGCAGGAAGGCCACCGGCGCGCATACCAGTAGGGCAGTCCCGCCCAGCAGAACCAACAGGGGCAGGCGGCGCAGCAGTTTCTTCATCCCCTAGCCCTCCCTATCCAGCCGGTTTTGCAGCGGGAAAATCAGCAGCAATATCACACCGCATACCATCACCGCCCCGGCCGCCATCCGGTCAAAGGACAAATCCCTAAACCAGTTATTGAACAGGTGCTGCAATAGGTACATACTCTCATGGGGGTAATCCCCGCCTACCAAGTAGGCTTCCCGGAACACCTTAAAGGAGTTTAGCAGGGACAGCACCGTAACCGTGGCAAAGGTAGGCAGTAAACTTGGCAGGGTGATATGCCTAAACAGCCGCCATTCCCCGGCCCCGTCTATCCGGGCGGCCTCATACAGGCTGTCCGGTATGCCGGAAAGCCCTGCCATCCACAGCACAATGTCATAGCCCAGGTTTTTCCATAAGTAGCTGCCCACCAGCACCCAAAAGGCGGCAGGGCTGTTCATCCACCGTATCGGGTTGACCCCCAGCCCGTCCAACAGGCCATTGACAATGCCGTTTTCGTGGAACAGCACTTGCCAGACCAAGGCCACTGAGGCCACAGGTATGGCCATAGGGAACAGGAAGGCTGTTTTGAGCATAGGCCCCACCTGTTTCTCCCGCTGCAAAAACACCCCCACCAGCAAAGAGAGCAGCAGTAAGGCCGGGATACACACCCCCACAAAACGCAGGGTATTCTTGCACGCCAACTGGAAAGCCGGGTTCCCCAGGGTAGCGGCATAGTTGCCCAAACCCACCCACTGCTCAGAGATCGCCCCCACAAAGGAGCGGCGTATCACGTCCAGAAAGGGTACCAGCACAAACAGGCTTACCCCCAGCAGGCTGGGCAGGACAAACAACAGCCCTGCCCACTCCCGCCGGCACTTTTGCAGGCTTTTCTTTTTCATGATTCGGACAGATACAGGTTTACCTTGCTCATAATCTCCTCCACGGCAGCATCCAGGTCCATCTCCCCCATCAGCATATTGACCCCCGGATCAATCACCGCGTTGCGCATCACTATGTCCTGGTATGCGGGCGTGTCCAGCCCCTCCAACAATTCTACCAGTTCGTTCTCCTCCACTGGGGTCAAATCCCGGTACTGGATATTAAACTCCTGGCCGTCCTGGCCGAAAACACTGGCGCCCACGCTGATAC
>CANOFK010000192.1 GCA_947565265.1 uncultured Clostridia bacterium
AAGGCGGCCTTCAGCAGCCAGCAGGCCTTTTATAAGCAGGCCCAGGAGCGGCTGAAAGCGCTACAGCACGTGGAGAGCGACAGCCCGCTGATCCCCATCCACTCGGCGGAGGAGGACGCGTAGGGCACATTCGCAAAGAGGAGGTTTACGATGAAGCTGGTTATGCTGTTTGGGAACGCCGCTGTGGGGAAAATGACCGTGGGCCAAGAACTGATGAAACGCACGGGCCTGCGGCTTTTCCACAACCACATGACGATTGAGCCCATTTTAGAGGTATTTGGGGACTTTAACAGTGCCGCCATCCAGCGCTGCCGGGAGGTGATCTTCGAAGAGTTCGCCAAGTCGGACCGCTATGGCATGATCTTCACCTATATGTGGGCCTTTGACCAGCAGTCGGACTGGGACTATGTGGAGCACATCAAAAGTATTTTCGCGCCTTATGGTACAGAGTTCTATTATGTGGAGCTGGTAGCCTCCCAGGCAGTGCGCCTCCAGCGGAACGTCAGCGAAAACCGGCTGCAAAACAAGGGCTCGAAACGGGATATAGAGCGCTCGAACCAGCGGCTGGTGGAGGACGACGCCCAGTTCCGGCTGGAAAGCCGGCCGGGCGAGATCCCCTTCCCCAACTATATGCGCATTGACAATACCGAACTGCCCCCGGAAACCGTGGCGGCCATGATCCAGGAGCGCTTTGCCCTTTAGCCAGGTTTACCGGCGGCGTGTAAAACCAATTTATCAGGAGGAATGCAGTATGAAACGAGTAGGTATCCTCACCAGCGGCGGCGACTGCCAGGGGCTGAACCCTGCCATTCGGGGCGTGGCCAAGGGGCTGTACGAGGAATTTGGCAAAAATGTGGAGATCTATGGCATTAAAGACGGCTACAAGGGGCTGATCTTCGGGGAGTACCGGCTCATGCAGCCCTCGGATTTCTCCGGCATCCTCACCGAGGGGGGCACCATTTTGGGCACCTCCCGGCAACCCTTTAAGACCATCCGGGTCATTGACGAGAACAGCGTGGACAAGGTGGCCGCCATGAAGGACCACTATAAGAAGATGAAACTGGATTGCCTGGTGATCCTGGGCGGCAACGGCACCCAGAAAACCGCCAACCTGCTGCGGGAGGAGGGGCTGAACGTCATCCACCTGCCCAAGACCATTGACAACGATGTGTGGGGCACGGAC
This sequence comes from uncultured Clostridia bacterium, assembly GCA_947565265.1. Taxonomy (GTDB): domain Bacteria; phylum Bacillota; class Clostridia; order Oscillospirales; family Acutalibacteraceae; genus Acutalibacter; species Acutalibacter caecimuris. The sequence continues at coordinate 1,184 of CANOFK010000192.1, forward strand.
GTAACTTTCGGCTACCACAGCGCGGTGGAGGTGGCCACCAACGTGATCGACTGCCTGCACACCACCGCCACCTCCCATGGGCGCATCTTTATTGTGGAGGTCATGGGCCACAAGGTGGGCTGGCTGACCCTTTCGGCGGGCATTGCCGGCGGCGCGGACGTGATTTTGCTGCCGGAGATCCCCTACGACATCAACAAAGTGGCCAAAACCCTGAACAACCGGATCGACAGCGGCAAAAAGTTCTCCATTCTTGCTGTGGCCGAGGGGGCCCTCTCCAAAGAGGAGGCCAAACTCTCCAAAAAGGAGTTCAAAAAGGCGCGGGCTGCCGCGAATTACCCCTCCATTGTGTACCGCATTGCCGAGGAGCTGAAGGATAAGATCGACAACGAAATACGGGTATGCGTGCCTGGGCACTTCCAGCGGGGCGGCAGCCCCTGTGCCTACGACCGGGTCCTGTGCACCCGGCTGGGCGCCACCGCCGCACGGTTTATCAAAGAGAAAACCTTCGGCGTGATGGTGGGCATGGTCAACGGCGCCTGCGTCCCCGTGCCCCTGGCGGATGTGGCCGGCAAGCTAAAGGCCGTGCCGGTAGACTGCGGGGAGGTCCAGGCCGCCCGGCAGATCGGCATCAGTTTCGGCGATTGAGCAGATAAAATTAACAACTGAGGAGTGTTTTTCATGGACTTCCGCATCATATCCCTGCCCCCCTTTACCGCGGTAACATCTGCCCCGGACCCGGCTTTCGATTTTTCCCCCCAAGGGGAGTTGGGTAAATTCAACGACTACTTCAGCGGCATAAAGCCCTCCCCGCGGGACAGCTTTATGCCCAGGGACTTCCTCTTTTTTGACAAAGAGGCCGGCGGCCTGGTGTGGTGGTACGCCTGGGAGGAGGGTATGCCCGACGGTGGCTACCAAAAGGTAGCCTTTGACGGCGGCATCTACCTGACATACTTCTACTGGGACCACGACGAGGAGGAAAACGGCAGGCTCTATCAGGCGGCGCTTGACTACATCCGGCAAAGCGATGTGTTTGAACTGGACGAACGTCCGGGGCATTACGCCATGGGCCACATCATCACCCCGCCAGAGGCCATCCCGGCCCTTGGCAATGGCATGATGGAGTGTTTCGTGCCGGTCAAACTGAAAGCTGCCACCTGACCGAATTGGTTGCCCCACCCATTAAAATATATATTTACAGAAAGGGTCATTCTTATGAAATTTTCAGTTAGCCTCTACAGCTTTTTCAGCGCCATCCGCAACGGGGAGCTGACCCCCCTGGCGTGCATCGCCAAGGCCAAGGAAATGGGCTTTGACGCCATTGAGGCTGTGGATTTTGTCATGGGCGCTTCTTCCCCGGAGGAGATGCCGGAGCAGGCCAAAAAGATCAAAGAAGAGGCCGACAAGCAGGGCCTGGCCATCTCCTCCTTTGCCGTGGGGGCCGACCTGCTGAACGGCATGGACGGCAGCGGCGACACAGCCAAAGAGATCGCCCGGGTCAAGTCGATGGTAGACATTGCCGCCATCCTGGGCGCCCCCCGTATGCGCCATGACATCACCATGGGCCAGAAGGGCTCCCCCCGCAGCTACGCCGCTTTGGTGCCCCAACTGGCCGAGTCCGTGCGGGAGATCACCGAGTATGCCGCTGGTAAGGGCATTGTCACCATGACCGAGAACCACGGTTTCTTCTCCCAGGACTCGGAGCGGGTGGAACTGCTGTACAACACCGTCAACCACCCCAACTTTGGCCTGCTGTGCGACATCGGCAACTTCACCTGCGCCGACGAAAACCCCGCCACTGCCGTAGCCAGGGTGGCCCCCTACACCCGCTACGTCCATGCCAAAGACTTTATCATCAAGAACTACTACGATAATGACCCCGGCGAGGGCGCCTTCCAGACACGGGCGGGCAACTACCTGCGGGGCACCGTCATCGGCCACGGCAATGTGCCGGTAAAGCAGTGCCTGCATATCCTGAAAGCTGCCGGCTACGATGACACCATTGCCATTGAGTTCGAGGGCATGGAGCCCGCGTTGACCGCCATCCGCGTTGGCCTTGCCAACCTGAAGCGCTATTGGGAAGAGGCATAAGCCCCCAAC
>CANOFK010000193.1 GCA_947565265.1 uncultured Clostridia bacterium
CACAAAAGTTTTAGGGGGTCGTAGGGGGGATTTTCCAAAATCCCCCCTACAAAAAACGCCCGTCACCGGGCCCCCGGCGTTCCCCTAAAATGCCCCCGGTAGCGGCACAAAAGTTTTAGGGGGTCGTAGGGGGGATTTTCCAAAATCCCCCCTACAAAAACCTCCCCTACAAAAACCCCCTACGCAAGTCCGGCCCGCCGGGGCACCGAGCGTCCCCACAGGGGGGCGCCGGGCAGGATCTGGGCGCGCACATAGTAGGCGATCGCCAACGCGATCACGCAGTCGTCGTGGGCGCCGGGGCCTGCCTCCATCCGGCCCCGGCGGTTGCGCACAAAGGCCAGCAGTTCCCGCACGGTGTCCGGGTCATGCAGCCAGGCTGTGTGCTCCCGCACCACCTCCGCCAGCCCGGCTAAAATCAAAGGCCGGGTCAGGGCGGTGGTCAAAAAGCCATAGCCGGGGCTGCGGCCGTCCTTCCGGGGGCGCACATACTGGCTGGGATAGCCCAGGCGGTGCAGTTCCCTGGCCGGGTAGGCGGAAAAATTCGCCTCCACGGCCAGCAGGGCCCAGTTGTACCAGCGCCCCAGGCAGAACATCTGCCGGGCGTACTGGTCCTCGTCCAGCCTGCCCCGCAGGGTGCACACCTGTTCCCCGGTGGCCACATCCACCACCTGCCCCACAAAAAAGTCCGAGCCATCCCCGGCCGTGTCCCCGCCGATGACATACGCCGCCCCCGGCTCCGGCTCCCGGTACACCGAAATACACCCGTCCTCCGCCCCTGCCCAACGGATGCTCCCCGTATCCACCGTGGCCTGGCCCAGCCCCTGGCCGTACCGGGTGGCGCAGATAAAATCCCCCCTTTTCCGGGGCCCGGCCAGTTCCCCCAGCCTTGCCCCCAGCCGTCCCCCGTGAAAAACCCCCTGCCCCGGCACGCCCCACTCCCCCAGGCAGTACACCTGATAGTAATAGGGGTCGCTCTCCCGGTACCCCTCCAAAGTCCGGCGGTAGTCCGGGTCCAAAAAGCGGTTGTCCAGGTGGGTAGTCCGCAAAACCGCGGCCCTGGGGTCCGGCCGGTCCACAAACCGCCCCTTCAGCCAGTGCAGGGCAGAAACCGGGTTAAAGGTCAGGGTGATCTGTTTCCCCCCTTCCCGTCCCCGCAGCCGCAAATCCAGTTGATTAAACTGCTCCTCCCGCAGTTCCGAGGCCTCCTCTATCCAGATATCCGTCAGTTCCCCCTTGGCAAAGGTCACAGACTTCAGTTTCTCCGTGTCGTCCAGCCCCTTAAAGATCACGCTGTTCCCGTTGTGGCAGGTGATACGCAACGCCCCCTCCTGGCAGGTGAACAGCCCCTCCACCCCCCACTGGCCCATCACCTGCCGCAGCAGCGCAAAGGTAGAGTCCCGGTGGGTAGCCGCCACGGCCCTGGCCACCAGCAGGTTGCACCGGGGCCGGCCCAGCAGCCGCATCAGCAGCCGTTGGGCGGCAAACACGCTCTTGCCGCTGCCCGCGCCCCCGTATAGCACCAGGTACCGGTGTTGCCCGTCCCCCAGCAAAGGCAAATACACCGGGTTAAAGGCCCCCTTCGGAATATTCACCCGCACGGCGGTTCCTCCCCGTCTACCGTAACCTGGATATCCTCCGGGGCCCGCGCGCCCCCTTTCTCCCGGTAGCCAAAGCCGTTCTGCAACAAGAACTTGGCGTTGGCCCCGCACTCCTTGCGCAGGGCCGCCTGTACAATGGCCTCCTCCACCCTGGTAACGGCCCGGCGCAGCACCCGGCCGGTAGGGTTGTCTCGCCGGGCCAACTGTTCCAGTTCCCCCCGGCTGGCCAGTTCCAGCGCCAGGGCCAGCCCCGGCAGCGTAGGGGGCTGTTTCTCCTCCCGGCACCGGGCAAAGTAGGCTTCCACCAGCGCCGTGTACTGTTCCGCCCCGGCCCGCCTGTCAAATTTCTTCATGCGTCCTCCCCCCTCTGTTGCGCCCAGGGCCCTGCCGGTCAAAGGCCGGGCCCAGCCCGCCGCCGGGCCCGGCGCTCCAGTTCCCGGCACAGGCCCCGCTGTTCCAGGTACATTTCGTAAAGCATCCGGCATTCCCGCTCCCAACAGCGGAACCCCTGCCCCTGGGGCCCGTTTTCCTTGCGCCTGGCCAGTTGCGCCTTCAGCACGTCCCGTTCACGGGCGCTCTCCCCGGCCATCAGCCCGTAGTCAAAGCTTGTCCTGTGTTCCATTCTGCCCACTCCCTTACTGTGTTGTTGTCGATTTGTCAACCTACTTTTAATTATAATGGCGATGTGCCTATTTGTCAAGGGGTTTTGGCAAATTGGTTGACAATACGCACACTTTTGCGCTATACTTTTTTAAAAGGAGTGAGCCGCATGAGCTTTCACGAAAAACTCAAGTCCGCCCGGCTGGCCGCCGGGTTCACCCAGTACCACATGGCCCGGCAACTGGACCTGGACAAAACCACCTACTCCGGCTACGAAACCGGCCGCCGCCAGCCGGACCTGGCCAAGCTCCGCCGCCTCTCACAACTGCTGGATATCTCCGCCGACCAGTTGCTGGAAACCGGCGCACCGGGCAGCGCCACCCCAGAGGAGTTGGCCCTCCTGCGCAAGTACCGGCTGCTGGACGTCCACGGCAAAGAACTGACAACCCTGGTGCTGGACAAGGAGTATGGCCGCATGACCCTCTCCCAGCAGGCCGAGCCCGAAGGCCAGGGCTTTGTCACCTATATCAACTGTTATGACCTGGCCGTCAGCGCCGGCACCGGCGAGCCCTGGGGCGACGCCGCCTACAAGACCCGCCTGGAGGTCCCCGGCCACCTGGTGCCGGCGCGGGCCCACTTCTGCGTGCGGGTCAACGGCAACAGTATGGAGCCCGCCTACCGGGACGGGGACATCGTGTTCGTCGAGCGTATCGAGGAAGCCCTCAACGAGGGCGAGGTGGGCATCTTCTACCTCAACGGCGACGGCTATATCAAACGCCTGGGCCGCGCCCAGCTCCTCTCCCTTAACCCCGCCTACCCCCCCATCCCCCTCCACGAGTCCGACGACTTCCGCTGCCAAGGCCGGGTCTTGGGTAAGCTTTTGCGCTAGGCTTTCTGTGGTGGGGGGGACTTTTTGTAAAAAGTCCCCCCCCCACACCCCCCTCCAAAACTTTTAAGCCGCTACCCAGGCCGCGCTATGGGCAACGCCCCCTGCCCGGTTCCCCATCTAGGACTTGTTTGAAAAATAGCAAAGGCTGAGCTAAATCAACAAAATAGCGATAGAGGCA
>CANOFK010000194.1 GCA_947565265.1 uncultured Clostridia bacterium
GCTCCACTCCTTCCGGTGGGAGGAAGGCCGGGTGTTCAGCAGCCAGGCCACTTTCGGGGATATGCCCATGCACCTGAGTTTCATCACCAGCCTGGCCCGGCAGGGCACGTTCCCGCCCCACTACTCCCTGCTGCCCGGGGCGCGGCTGTCCTACCCCTTCCTGTCCGACAGCATCTCCGCCAGCCTGTACCTAACGGGCTGTAGCCTGCGGCTGGCCTATTGCCTGCCCATGTTTCTGGCAGGGGCCCAGGTGCTGTTCGGGGGCTGGCTGCTGCTGCGGCAGTTGATGGCCCGCCGCCGCCGGGCTGGCCTTGCCTGGGTGCTGTTCTTCTTTAACGGGGGATTGGGCCTGTTCTGGTTCCTGGGCCGCACGCCGGAGAACTTCACCCGTATTTTCACCGCCTTTTACCAAACCCCCACCAACCTAACGGACGAAAACATCCGCTGGGTCAACGTGATCGTAGACATGATGCTCCCCCAGCGGGCCACACTGTTCGGCTGGGCGGTGCTGTTCCCGGCCCTGTACCTGCTGGCGCGGGCTGTGTTCGACGGCCAAGCCGGGCATTTCCCGGTAGTAGGGCTGCTGGCCGGCGCCCTGCCCATGATCCACACCCACTCCTTTCTGGCCCTGGCCCTGGTGTGCGGGGCCTGGCTCACCGCCCAGTTGTGGCAGGGGGCCGGCCTGGCCTCCTTTGCCACCCGCCTGGGCAAGTGCCTCCTTCCCGCCGGCTTAGGGGTTATGGCCCTGCTCAAGGCGTACCTCTCCGCCCGGGGCAAAGAGGACGGCCCCGGCCTGCTGGTTTTTGCCGGGGCTGGGCTGGCCCTGTGGCTGGGGCAGGTCCTCATGTTGCTAACCGGCGCCCTTGGCAAAGACCGGCCCGCCGCCTGCCGCCTGCTCAAGGGCTGGGGCCTGCTGCTGGCCGTCACCTGCCTGCTGGCCCTGCCCCAGCTATTCGCCTGGACCTTCCGGCAGGTAAGCGCCGGGGACATGGTCCGGGGCCATTTCGGCTGGGTCACCGGCCCGGACAACTACCTGTGGTTCTACCTAAAGAACCTGGGCCTCACCGCGCCCCTGGCCCTGTGGGGCCTGCTGGCCGCCAAACAGGAGACATTTGCCCGTTACTGCCCGGCCCTGGCCATCTGGTTTGTGGCCGAGTTCGTGGAGTTCCAGCCCAATGATTATGACAACAACAAGCTGCTGTACGTAGGGTTCCTCTTCCTCTGCTGTGCCGCCGCCGACGCCCTCTGCCAACTGGTGTCCTTTATCCGCCACCGGAAGGCCCAGGCCTGTGCGGCGGTGTGCAGCGTGGCCCTGCTCTCCGCCCCGGCCCTCCTGACCATGGGCCGGGAAACCGTGGCCAGCTACGAGCTCTTCGGCCAGGGCGCGCTGGAAATGTGCCGCTACATAGAGGAAAACCTTCCCCCCGACGCTGTTATCCTCACCGACCAGCGGCATAATAATGAAGTCGTTTCCCTAACCGGCCGCAACATCGTCTGCGGCTCCCCGGCCTACCTGTACTACCACGGGCTGGTGTACCTGCCCAGCCAGCAGGCGGCCCAGGCCCTATACGAGGACCCCGCCGGCCACCTGTCCCTGCTACAGGGCTACGGCGTCGATTATGTGCTGCTCAGCGATTTCGAACAGGCCAGCTACGCCACCGGCCCCCAGGCATTCGACGCCCTGGGTTTCCCACGGGCCTACGATGACGGCAGCCGGATCCTCTACCAGGTAAAACTCCCCCCAAGAAAGGCGGGCAACCCATGAGCAACCTGTCCAATCCCGGCGCGGTCAAAGCCCTGTTGGCCCGGCACGGGCTGCGCCTCTCCAAAGAGCTGGGCCAGAACTTCCTAACCGACCCCACCGTTTGCCCCCGTATGGCCGGTGCCGCGGGGCTGGAGGGCTGTGCCGGGGCCATCGAGATCGGCCCGGGCGTAGGCGTCCTCACCTGGGAGCTGGCCCAGCGGGCCCAAAAGGTGGTGGCCATTGAGTTGGACCGCCGGCTGTTCCCGGTGCTGGCCGAAACCCTGGCCCCCTGTCCCAATGTAAAGCTTGTCCAGGGCGATGTCCTGCAAACCGACCTCCACCGGCTCATCCAAGAGGAGTTCGGCGGCGGGCCGGTGTGCGTGTGTGCCAACCTGCCCTACTACATCACCTCGCCGGTGGTCATGGCCCTGCTGGAAAGCGCCCTGCCCCTCACCTCTGTCACGGTGATGGTGCAAAAAGAGGCGGCCCAGCGGTTCTGCGCGCCCCCCGGCGTCCGGGACTGCGGGGCGGTCAGCGCCAGCGTCCACTACCGCAGCCGGCCGCAAATCCTCTTTGAGGTTGGCCGGGGCAGTTTCCTGCCGCCCCCCCAGGTAGATTCTGCCGTGGTGCGCTTTGCCATACGCCCGTCCCCGCCCGTGGCCGTCGAAAACGAGGCCTGGATGTTCCGGCTGGTGCGGGCGGCCTTTGGCCAGCGGCGCAAAACCGCGGCCAATGCCATCTCCGCGGGGCTTGGCCTGCCCAAGCCCCAGGTGGAGCAGGCGCTCATCCAGGCCGGGGCCCCCGCCGCTGTCCGGGCCAAGCGCCTCACCCTGTCCCAGTTCGCGGCCCTTGCCAATGCCCTGCCCACCCCAACCCCCACCCGGAAAGGAGCAAACCCATGACAGAAACCGAGCGCAAGCTATGCAAATTCCTGTTGTTCGTCGACGCGGCAGCCATCATCGTCAGCATGGTGGCCGGCCCCCTGCGGCACACGGCCCTGGCCATCGGAGCGGCCGCCTCCGCAGCCCTCATCTCCCTGTGCCTGGTGGTCTACGGCCTCTACTTCTGGGAGCGCCGCTAGCCCCCGCTCCCCGCCAAGTGGTACGCAAGCCCCCTGCCAAGTGGTACGCCCCTTGGGCTCTGCCCAAACCCGCCGCCCTTTAAAAAGGGCGGCCCCAAACTTTAAGCCGCCTCCCGGCTGCCCCGCCCCACCCTTTTTCTTTCTTTCTTTTTGCCGATGCCGCCCCACCCTCTCTTTTCTTCCTTTTTGCCGATACCGCCACGTCCCCCTTCTCTTTCTTCCCGCCGATGTCCTACCTCTCCACCCCTTGCCCCCTCCTCTTCCACCCCGTGCCCTTTCTTTCCCTGCTGATGGTCGCCACCACTGGCCATCCCCTCCGTTTCCAGCCCCTCCCTTTTTCCCCGCTGATGTCCTCCCCTCCGCGCTCTCCCTTCTCCCCCCGCCCGCCCTCCTTGCTTTCTTGC
>CANOFK010000195.1 GCA_947565265.1 uncultured Clostridia bacterium
GAGGAGGTCAGAAAATTGGAAATTTTCACAAAACTAAACCAGCTTTTGTTCCCTCAATCGGCAGAATATGAAAAACTGGGGGCCAAAAAAGCGCTGGCGCTGGGTTTCCAGCACGCCTTTGCCATGAGCTGCGCCACCATTTTGGTCCCCCTGCTCACCGGCCTGGACGTAGGCGTGGCCCTGTTCTGCGCCGGCTGCGGCACCATCATTTTCCACCTATGTACCGGTGGCCGGATGCCCACCTTTCTGGGCAGTTCCTTTGCCTTCATCTCCGCGCTATGCGGGGTAATCGGCAACACCGCCTTTGGCGCCACCAAAGATGAGCAGATTGCCGCGGCTATGGGGGGCATCATCGTTTCCGGCGTGTTCTACCTGCTGCTGGCCCTGGTGATCCGGCTTTTCGGCAAGGGGCTGATAGACAAGCTGTTCCCGCCGGTTGTCCGGGGCGTAGGCATCACCCTCATCGGCCTGAACCTGGCCTCCTCTGCCATCAACAACATCCAAACCCAATACGGCCCTGACGGCAACGCGTTGGCCCTGTTTAGCGAGGGCTACAATATGTCCACCTATGTATGGGCCTGGGTACTAGCTGCTGTGGTTTGCCTCACCGCCGTGGTACTCTCCAGTTGTGGCCGGGGTATGGTCAAGATGTCCTCCATCGTCATCGCCCTGGTGGGGGGCTACCTGCTGGCCCTGCTTGTCACCAAAACCGGCCTGGCCCCTGCGGCGCTGATGGATACCTCCATCATTGCCGGCTACGGCTGGCTACAGGCCCCACACTTTGTGCTGCCCACCTTCAACATCACCGCCATCGGCATGATCGCCCCCATTGCCATTGTAACCTGTGTAGAGCACGTGGGCGATGTATACGCCAACGGCGCGGTGGTCAACAAGAAGTTTACAGAAAAGCCCGGCCTGCACCGCACCCTCATGGGCGACGGCCTGGCCACGGTATTTGCCGGCCTGGTAGGCGGCCCGCCCAACACCACCTACAGCGAGAACACCGCTGTACTGGCCGCCACCGGCAACTATAACCCGGCCTCCCTACGCATCGCGGCGGTAATCGCCATTGCGGTCAGCTTTTTGGGCAAGGCCATTGGGGTCATCCAGTCCGTGCCCAACTGCGTGCTGGGCGGGGCCTGCATTGTGCTGTACGGCATGATCGCCTCGGTGGGCCTGCGCACCCTGGTAGAAAACCACGTGGACTTCACCAAAAACCGTAACCTGTGCATTGCCGCCGTTATGCTGGTGCTGGCCATCGGCGGGGCGGCCATTGGCAACGCCACCTTCAGCTTTTCCAACATCGGCCTTGGCATCATCGTGGGCATCATCCTCAACCTGGTGATCCCGGACATGGAGCCCGGCGACAAGGGCCTGGTGGCCCACTCTGTAGATAAAAGCGAGATCGTACCGGAGAAAAAAGCCCGGTAAACCCCACGGCAGCCCGTCCGGGGCCTCTCCCCGGCCCCTGCCACAAAACAAAAATCCCCCGGCCCGCCCCTGTAAGGCGGTGCTGGGGGATTTTTATACCCAAAAAGAGGTTTCAACTTGTTTAGCCGGGCCCTGGGGCCTCTGCCAAAGGCAACTGTACGGTGGCGGTAAACAGGTCGCCGTCTGTGCGCACGAAGAAGTGGCCGCCGCAGGCCTCGGTAAAGCTTTTGGCAATAGACAGGCCCAGGCCGCTGCCCTCGGTGGTGCGGTTCTGGTCGCCACGGACAAAGCGGGCCGTTAAATCCTCGCCGTTCATGGTGATCTCCGACCGGGACACATTGCGTATGCTCACCTGGGCCACTCCGGACTGGCCGGAGAGGGTGACATATACCCTGGAGCCCTCCAGGGAGTACTGGATGCAGTTGCGGACAAGGTTCTGGAATACCCGGTACAGCCGCTGTCCATCCGCGTGTACGATCATGGACGCGTCGGGGATATCCACCCGCCACTGAAGCTGGGAGCACTGGATGGCCTCATCCATCTCCGCAAAGGTCTGCTGCAACAGCCGGCCGATGTCCAAGTCCTCCAAATTCAGGCTGATATTGCCGGTGGCGGCCTTGCTCACCTCAAATACATCCTGCACAATGCCGCTGAGGCGCTGGGTCTTTTGCGAAAGGATATTCACATAGTCCCTGGCCGCGTCCGGCAGGCCGGGCTCCTTTTTCAGCAACTCCACATAACTGATCACCGAGGTCAAAGGCGTCTTAATGTCATGGGACACATTGGTGATCAGCTCAATCTTGGTGCGGTCGGCTTTGGTACCTTCCTCCACCGCTTTCTGCACGCCGGTACGGATCATATTTAGCTGCATGGCGCAGTCATACAGGTTGCTGGCCGGGGATACATGGTTCACGGCATTCAGGTCGCCGCCGTACATCTCGGTAATCTGGTCCATTAGCAGGTTCCAGTCCTGCAAGTCCCGCTTAAGGGCCAAAATATACCACCACACCGTGCCAATCACCGCCACCCCCGCTGTCAGGGGGATGGTCAGGGCCAGCTTACTCTGCTGGTGCAGGCCGTGGTCATACAGCACATTCACCGCAATGCCATAGCCCACAAGCCCTAAAACCACCAGCACCATCACTATGGCTATGGTGGCATATACCCGCCGCACCGCCCGCTGCTGGAAGGTGGTCATGCTGTGGTAGCCGTTGACCCGCACCAAAATGGAGTGGATGATGTTGTGGCCAAAGAACCGGTGGTTCCGGCCAATATCCAGGCAGAGGAAGTAGATCGCCATAACCCCCACAACCGCCGTAAGGAAAATCCCTTTGGTACCGCCCCACATCAACAGGCTGAAACAAAGCCAGCCAAGCACCCAAAGAACCGCCAGTTTCGGTTCCATCCATATCCGCCCCAGGCCCCTGCCCACCATGTCCTCAAAGGCCCGCCGGTCCCGGCGGAAACTGAAGATCAGCACCACCTGCGTCAGCAAAATCGCCACCGCGCTGCCAATCTTCAAGCCATACTCGTACACCAGCCCCTCGCCCGGGTTAGGGGCCTCCATATACTCCCAGTTGCCACTGCTTTCGTTGTAGTACTCCCGCAGGCTGGGGGGCACTGTAGAGGCGAAATCCTGTACGCTGGTGGTGGCATATTCCAGAATCCCCGGGTTTACCAGCACCATCACCGCAAAAACCGCCGCCACACAGGCCGAACAGAGCACGGTCAGCAGGCATAGCCAAGAGAGCAGCCCTTTAAACGTGTTAGTGCTTTTCAAATTTATATCCAATCCCC
>CANOFK010000196.1 GCA_947565265.1 uncultured Clostridia bacterium
GATTGTGGGCGCACTGCCTACCGTGAAGTACCTGAGTGACCACGGCGCGAAGGTTATCCTTTGCTCCCACATGGGGCGGCCCCATAACATCTTCAACGACACCGTAAAACTGGATAAGAAAGAGAAGAAGAAGATCGACGCCATGCCGGAGGCCGAGCAGGCTGAGGCCACCGCCAAGGCCCTGGAGGCCGCTAAGGGCGACGTGCAGAAGTTCTCCCTGGCCCCTGTTGCCGCTGAATTGGGCAAGCTGCTGGGCAAAGAGGTCATTATGGCGAAAGATGTGGTTGGCCCCGACGCCAAGGCGAAAGCGGCTGCCCTCAACGACGGCGACGTGATGATCATTGAGAATATCCGTTTCCACGCCGAGGAAACCAAGAACGACCCTGCATTTGCCAAAGAGTTGGCCTCTATGGCTGACATCTATGTAAATGACGCCTTTGGCACCGCCCACCGTGCCCATGCCTCTACCGAAGGTGTTTCCCACTACCTGCCCGCTGTGTGCGGCTACCTGATCCAGAAAGAGATCACGGTCATGGGCGGGGCCCTCACCGAGCCCAAGCGGCCCTTTGTAGCTATTTTGGGCGGTGCGAAGGTTTCCGACAAAATCGGCGTGATCGATAACCTGCTCTCTAAGGTAGATACCCTGATCATCGGCGGCGGCATGGCCTATACCTTCTTTAAGGCTCAGGGCTACGACATCGGCACCTCCCTGTGCGAAGAGGACAAGCTGGATCTGGCGAAGGCCACCCTGGAAAAGGCCGAGAAAGCCGGCGTGAAGTTCCTGCTGCCTGTGGACACCAAAGTTGGCAAGGAATTTGACCCCAATACCGAGAGCCAGGTGGTGGATTCCACTGCCATCCCCAGCGGCTGGATGGGCCTGGACATTGGCCCCAAGACCATTGAGCTGTTCAGCAACGCTATTAAGGGCGCTGGCACTGTGGTGTGGAATGGGCCTATGGGCGTTTCCGAGTGGGAGAACTTTGCGGCCGGCACCATTGGCGTAGCCAGCGCCGTGGCCGATAGCGGCTCCATCTCCATCATCGGCGGCGGCGACTCTGCCGCGGCTGTGGAAAAGCTGGGCTTTGCCGAGAAGATGACCCACATCTCCACCGGCGGCGGCGCCTCCCTGGAGTTCCTGGAAGGCAAGGAGCTGCCAGGCATCGCCTGCCTGAACGAGAAATAATTTACCTGATACGGGAGGGTGGGGGAATCTCCGCCCTTTCGTTTTTCCCTCCCTTCCTGGCGGCCGGTTCATGGATACGGCGGTTTGCCCGCCGGCAAGTTTCCTAGGCTTTTGGGGAAGGGCCATGTGATGGGGATAGATGCTATTTCACGTATTTGCAATGGTTTGCAGAAATTTACAAAATTTGGAGGACTGACTACTATGAACAAACAGCTACGCAAAGCCGTTATTGCCGGCAACTGGAAGATGAACAAAACCCCTGCCGAGGCCAAAGAACTGATCGAGGCCATTGCCCCGCTGGTGAAGGATGCCGGCTGCGACGTGGTGGCCTGCACACCCTTTGTGGATCTGTCCGCCGCACAGGAGGCCGCGCAGGGTACCAACATCCAAATCGGCGCAGAGAACTGCCACTGGGCTAAATCCGGGGCCTTTACCGGGGAAATTTCTGCCGAGATGCTGGCCTCTATGGGCGTAAAGATCGTTATTATCGGCCACAGCGAACGCCGCCAGTACTTTGGCGAAACCGACGTCACTGTCCATGACCGGGTGCGCGCCGCTCTGGATGCAGGGCTGACGGTTATCCTCTGCGTGGGCGAAACCCTGGAGCAGCGGGAGCAGGGCATTACCAGTGAGCTGGTGGCTTTGCAGACCAAGATTGCCCTGGGCGGCATCACCGAAGATGAACTGAAACGCATTATCATCGCCTACGAGCCCGTTTGGGCTATCGGCACCGGCAAAACCGCCACTGCCCAGCAGGCTAACGAGGTCTGTGCCCTGATCCGCCAGACCATTAAGGATCTTTATAACTGTGCCGCAGGCGACGGTATCACCATCCAGTACGGCGGCTCTATGAACGCTGCGAACGCTGCCGAGTTGCTGGCCCAGCCCGATGTGGATGGCGGGCTTATCGGCGGCGCCTCTCTGAAACCTGCCGACTTTGCTGTGATCGTCGATGCGGCTACCAAAGGTTAAGGTTAAGTTTACGCTTTTGGGTGGGGGTAAGATCGGGCCGGAAAGCTCCCCAACGGCCTTGGCTTGCCCAGTTAGAATTTAGTAAGCCTTTACCGGCTCCCCTGGCAGCGGTAAGGCTGTTCGGCGGCTGATCTCTTTTTTGTAAAAGAACGCAAAAGTATACGCGAAAGGAACGTACGCGCAATATGAAAAAACCTTTAGTTTTGATGATCTTGGACGGCTTTGGCATCGCCCCGGACGAGGGCAACGCCATTGTGGCGGCCAAAACCCCTAACCTGGACCGCATCCTGAAGGAGAACCCGGTAACAGAGATCGGGGCCTCTGGCCTGGATGTAGGCTTGCCTGACGGGCAGATGGGCAACTCGGAAGTGGGACACACCAACATCGGCGCTGGGCGCATTGTCTATCAGGAGTTGACCCGCATCACCAAGTCCGCAGAAGAAGGGGATATGGAGAAAAACCCCGCCCTGCTGGCCGCTATGCAGTCTGCCAAAGACAACGGCAAGGCCCTGCACTTTATGGGGCTCCTGTCTGACGGCGGCGTACACAGCCATAACACCCACCTGTATGCCCTACTGAAAATGGCTAAAAGCCTTGGGCTGGAGAAGGTGTTTGTCCACTGTTTCCTGGACGGCCGGGACGTGCCGCCTTCCAGTGGTAAGGACTACGTGAAGGAGCTGCTGGGCAAACTGGAGGAGATCGGCGTAGGCAAAGCTGCCACGGTAATGGGCCGCTACTACGCCATGGACCGGGACAACCGCTGGGAGCGGGTAGAAAAGGCCTATGCTGCTATGGTTTACGGCGAGGGCGTAGAGGCCGAATGCCCGGTGTGCGCGGTGCAGAACTCTTATGATGCGGGCGTAACCGACGAGTTTGTGGTACCCACTGTGTGCAAGGGTGCCGAGCCTGTACAGGCCGACGATTCCATCATCTTCTATAACTTCCGCCCCGACCGGGCCAGGGAGATCACCCGCACCTTTGTAGACCCGGAGTTTGCCGGCTTTGAGCGGAAAAACGGTTTCTTCCCTGTAAACTATGTGTGCATGACCCAATATGACGCCACCAT
>CANOFK010000197.1 GCA_947565265.1 uncultured Clostridia bacterium
CAATACCCGGAGTGTTTTTCATGGCCGGGTCATAGACGGAGATTTTGTGGTTGACCGAACTGACGATCACGTTTACGTCGGTTTCCTTTTTTAGCTGGGTGGTGAAGGCCAGCACATCCACCAGGTCGTTGTCCGAAATGGTAAAGGACAGGCCGGTGAATGCCCCGTGGGTGGGGGCCATGGAGATCATGTCGATATTGATGTGGTACTGGGCGATGGAGTCAAAGATTTTGGAGAGGGAGTCCACCTGGGCGGGAAAGCCCACCAGCGTGACCAGTGTGATGTTGTCTACTGTGCTGATAACCGTGCCTGCGCTCATTTTAACCTTCCTTTCCGCTGTGCACCAGATGGGACATATCGTAAAGCCCGGCGCCCTGCCCGGCCATGAACACCGCGGCATTGACCGCGCCGGCGGCAAACAGTTCTTTGGACTGGGCCGAGTGGGAGAGGGTGATCACCTCGTGCCGGCCGGCGAAGATCACCTGGTGCTCCCCCACAATGGTGCCGCCCCGGATGGAGTGGATGCCAAGTTCCCCGGCGTCCCGCTTTTTCCGCTGGGAGTGCCGGTCGTAGGTGAACTTCATGGCATTGCCCCGTGCCTGGTTGACGGCATCGGCCAGCATAAGGGCCGTGCCGCTGGGCGCGTCGATCTTCTGGTTGTGGTGGGCCTCCAGAATTTCCACGTCAAAACCGGGGCCCAGCACGGAGCCGGCGGTTTTGGCCAGTTCCATCAGCAAGTTAATGCCAAGGGACATATTCCTGGAGTAGAAAACCGGCAACTCTTTGGCGGCGGCCCGGACTTCTTCGGCCTGCTCCGGGCTGTAGCCGGTGGTGCACAGCACCGCGGCGGTGCCGGGGTGGGCGCGGCAGTAACTTAAAATGGGGGTAAGGGCGCTGGGGTGGGAGAAGTCCACCACCACGTCGGCCTCTTCCGCCACCTCATGGATATCCCGGTACACCGGGAACCCGAACGCGCCCCCGGCCAAGTCTACCCCTGCCACTACCGTGCAGTCGGGGCGCTCGTTTACAAAGCCTCGTACAGCCGCGCCCATTTTGCCGGTGCAGCCGCAAAGCAGCAATTTGATCATGGTTTCACATCCTGGCTTTTCTCAAGATTTTTACACCAGCCCGTGCTTTTTCAGGAGGGCGGCCATGGCGGCCTGTTTGCCCTCCGGCATGGTGGTCAGGGGCATACGGCAGAAGTTGGTGGAGATCAGGCCCATCTGCCAAAGGGCCTCTTTTACGGGGATGGGGTTTACGTCCATAAACAGGCCGTCCATCAGGTCAATGTACTGGCTGTTAAGCTTTCTGGCGGTGTCCAGATCGCCGTCCAGCACGGCGTGGGTCAGGTTGCGCATTTCTTGGGGCAGCACATTGGAGAACACGGAAATGACCCCCTTGCCCCCCAGGGCCGTAATGGCCAGGGCCTGGCTGTCCTCGCCGGAGTACACGGCCAGCTCATCGCCGCAAAGGGCGATGGTACGGGCCACGGAGGCGGTGTCGCCGTTGGCCTCTTTGGTGGCTACGATATAGGGGTTTTTCGACAGGGCCTGGTAGGTTTCCGGCAAAATGTTGCACCCGGTGCGGCTGGGCACATTGTAGAGGATGCAGGGCAACTCCACGCAGTCGGCAATATAGTGGAAACTTTCCACCAGCCCCTTTTGGGAGGTTTTATTGTAATAGGGGGTGACCAGCAGCAGCCCTTCGACGCCCAGGGCCTTGGCTTGCAGGGAGAGGTCGACGCAGAAACAGGTGTCGTTGCTGCCGGTGCCGGCAATGACAGGCACCCGGCCCTTGGCTTTTTCCACAATAAAGGCGATGGTTTTTAGGTGCTCCTCGCTGCTCATGGTGGCGGCCTCGCCGGTGGTGCCGCAGGCGATGATGGCGTCTACGCCGCCTTCTACCTGCATTTCTACCAGCTTTTCCAACTCATCCCAGGCAACCTCGCCCCGGCAGTTAAAGGGTGTGGCGAGCGCGGTGCCTACGCCGGTGAAAATGGTGTTTTTCATAGGGGATCCCTCCTGAAAATTGTGTGGGCAGATACCCCCCGGTACCCTGGGCCGGGCGCCGGGGGCGGAGTGAAACGGAATCAGTCAAAATAGCCCAGCTTGCACAGCAACTCGGCCATTAGCACGCCGCCGCCGGCCGCGCCCCGCAGGGTGTTGTGGGACAGGCACACGAACTTGTAATCATACTGGCTGTCCGGCCGCAGCCGCCCGGCGGAAATGGCCATGCCGCCCTCCAGGTCCCGGTCCAGCTTGGGCTGGGGCCGGTCGGGCTGGTCGAAGTAGTGGATGAACTGTTGGGGGGCGCTGGGCAGTGCCAGCTCCTGGGCAGGGCCTTTAAATTCTTTCCAGCGCCGGATGATCTCCTCGACGCCCACCTTTTTTTCCAGGGAGAAGAACACGGCCGCCGTGTGGCCGTCGCTGACCGGCACCCGTAGGCACTGGGAGGTGATGGAGGGGGCCGTGGCGTTGACGATCACCCCGTTTTCCACATGGCCCCAGATCTTCATGGGCTCCTGCTCGGATTTCTCCTCCTCGCCGCCGATGTAGGGGATGACGTTATCCAGGATTTCGGGCATGGTTTCAAAGGTTTTGCTGGCACCGGAAATGGCCTGGTAGGTGCAAGCCAGCACCTTGGTGACGCCCAGGTCCAGCAGGGGATGCAGGGCGGGCACATAGCTTTGCAGCGAGCAGTTGGACTTAACCGCGATAAACCCTTTTTTGGTGCCCAGCCGCTGGCGCTGGTGGGCGATGACCTGGTGGTGGTCCGCGTTGAGCTCCGGGATGATCATGGGCACATCCGGGTCGCCCCGGTGCTCCTTATTGTTGGAGATGACCGGGCACTCGGCCTTGGCGTAGGCCTCTTCCAAGGCGGTGATCTCCGGGGATTTCATGTTGACGGCACAGAACACAAAATCTACCAGGGGGAGGATCTTTTCCATATCCGCCTGGGCGTCATAAACAGGGAGCCCAGCCAGGTTGGCCGGCACAGGGGTAGGCATGGCCCAGCGGCCGGCTACGGTTTCCGCATAGGTTTTTCCGGCGGAACGGGCGCTGGCGGCCAGGGCCGTCACCTTAAACCAGGGATGGCCTGCCAACAGGGTGGCAAACCGCTGGCCTACCATGCCCGTGCATCCGATGATCCCAACACGATACTGTTTCATTTTTTCAATCCCTTTCCAAAAGAAGATAGGCAACCGGTTGAAA
>CANOFK010000198.1 GCA_947565265.1 uncultured Clostridia bacterium
GGAGTGCGCTTTTCTGTGTGGTGGAGATGGCGGGAATCGAACCCGCGTCCGAAAGTAGTTCACCGGGGCTTTCTACGGGCGTAGCTTTTGGTTTCAGTTTCCCTCCTCCCGGCGCGCAAAAGCACGCTCCGGGGCTTGGTAGCCTTCTAAGTCATGGCAAGAGTCAAAGGCGGCCCTCTCGCGCACGTTCACCGCTCATCGACGCTCTCCACCCGGCCGCGGTACTCCGGGGGAGAACGGCTGCCTAATTAGGCAGCAACAGCAACAAAGTCGTTGTCGTTTAATTTTAAAGTTTGCGGCTTTTTAAGCGGTTCCGCACCGCTGCCCGCTTACCAGGGGTCGCCGCCCCCGTCGAAACCTTTACATCCCCGTATCTATGCAGGAACTCTTAGGGTAATTAATATTATATCCCCCTTGCGGTAAAATTGCAAGGTTTTTTTTCGGGTTTCCTCCAAAAAATTTTCTCCACATCCTCCCGCCCTCCCTTGCCAGGTAGCCGTGGGCCCTGTTTTTGCGGCCATCCCAGGCAGCGTCCCCGATTTCTGGCAAAAAAGGCTTTATTTGCCGGGGTTTTTGTGTTATACTAAGCAAAAAGCCTGTTTCCCTAAATAAAACCGTATCAAAATAAAGATCTGAGGTCAAAACCATGGCATATACCAATGTGAACGCGGTGAACGCGCAGAAAAAACGCTCCTGGCGGGAAAACTACTTCCTAAAAGCCTTCGCCCTGGGGCTGGGGCTCTCCTTTTTGGTGTTCCTGCCCTTTATTCTGGTGGATGGGGGCCGGTTCCTGTTTTATGGCGACTTCAACGTGCAGCAGGTACCCTTTTACCGCCTGGCCCACGACGCCGTACGGGCCGGCAATCTGGGCTGGAACCACCAGACGGACCTGGGCGCCAACTTCATCGGCTCCTATTCCTTCTACCTGTTAGGCAGCCCCTTTTTCTGGCTGACCATCCCTTTCCCTTCCGCCTGGCTGCAATTCCTGATGGGCCCCCTGCTTATCCTGAAATTCGCCTGCGCCACCCTGACGGGCTATGTGTATATCCACCGCTACACCAAGTCGCCGGATACCGCCCTGATCGGCGCGGTGCTGTACGCCTTTTCCGGGTTTTCGGTGTACAATATCTTTTTCAACCATTTCCATGAGGCCATCATCTTTTTCCCCCTGATGCTGGCCGCCCTGGACGAGTACATGGAGAACCGCCGCCGGGGCCTGTTCGCGCTCACGGTGTTTGCCTGCTGCCTGGTGAACTACTACTTCTTTGTAGGGCAGGTCACCTTTACGCTGATCTACTTCTTCCTGCGGCTGATTTGCGGCAGTTGGAAGATCAGTTGGAAAGACTTCCTCCTGCTGGCCCTGGAGGCGGTCATCGGGGTGGGCCTCAGTTGTGTGCTGCTGGTGCCCTCGGTACTGGCGGTGATGCAGAACAACCGGGTGGGCAACCCTGTCAACGGCTGGAACGCCGTGCTGTATAACCGCAACCAGCGCTACCTGCACATTATCGAGTGTTTCTTCTTCCCGCCCGACCTGCCCGCCCGGCCGAATTTCACCCCTGAGTCAGAGTCCAAGTGGTCGTCCCTAGGGGCCTGGCTGCCCCTGTTCGGCATGACCGGCGTGGTGGGCTGGCTACAGTTGCGGCGCAAACACTGGCTCAAGAAGATGCTGTGGATCCTGTTCGCCATGGCCCTGGTACCCTTCTTAAACGCCGCTTTCCAGATGATGAACGCCTCTTACTACGCCCGCTGGTACTATATGCTCACCCTGATGATGGCCCTGGCCACCGTCATGGCCCTGGAAAACGAGCGGGTGGACTGGCGGCGGGCCACCCTGTGGTGTTTCTCCATCACCCTGGCCATTGCGGGGGTCGTCGGCTTTATGCCTGTAAAGGAAACGGTAGATGGGGAAGAGGTCTGGCAGATGGGCCTGGAGGAATACCCCGCCCGGTTCTGGACGTACACGGCCATTTCCCTGCTGTGCCTGGGTTTGGTGGTATACCTGTTCACCTTCTGCCGTAAAAGCCGCCAGGCCTTTAAGCGGGCGGCCATGCGCTGCCTTTCGGCCGTGGCGGTGCTGTACGCTATCTTCTTTATCGCCCTGGGCAAAACCCAAAGCGACTACACCTGGGACCATATCATCCCCTACGAGTTAAACGGCGGCGCCAATATCCCCCTGACCGACCTGCAAAACTGCCGCTCCGACTTCTTCGAGTCCATGGACAACGCGGCCATGTTCTGGCAGGTACCCTCCATCCAGGCCTTCCACAGCATTGTCCCCGGCTCGGTAATGGAATTCTACAGTTCCATCGGCGTGCAGCGGGACGTAGGCTCCCGGCCCAAGGTGAGCCATTACCCCATCCGGGGCCTGCTCTCGGTACAGTGGCTGTTTGACGACGACCACGACGGCGAATTTTTTGCCGGCGAGGCCCTGGACCAACCCGCCATGCCCGGCTGGGCCTATTACGGCAACTCCAACGGCTACGATATTTGGGAGAACGAATACTATATCCCCATGGGTTTCTCCTATGACTTTTACCAGAGCCGCACCGAGTACGAGGGCCGCACCGAGGGCAGCGACACCACCGCGGGCCAGCGGGAACTCTCCATGCTACGGGCCGTGGTGCTGGAGGACAACGACCTGGCCAAGGTGCAGGGTGCACTGGAGCCCCTGCCCGAGGGCGCGGCCTGGTCAGAGGCAGTCTACCTGGATGACTGCCAGGACCGGGCAGCGGCCGCCTGTACGGGCTTTACCTATACCGGCACGGGCTTTACCGCCAGTTTCAGCGCCAACCGGGACAGGCTGGTGTTTTTCAGCGTCCCCTATGAGCCCGGCTGGGAGGCAGAGGTAAACGGGCAAAAGGCGGACATCCTCCGGGCCAACGTGGGCTTTATGGCTGTGCTGGTGCCGGAAGGGGATAACAACAGCATCGTGTTTACCTACACGACCCCCGGCCTGGGGATGGGCACGGTAATCAGCCTGCTGTCGCTGATGGGGCTCATCGGCTACCTGACCATGGCCCGCCGGCTGAAATTGTCTGAATCCCCGCCGCCCCGGCCTCCCCGCCTCATGCGCGCAGGGCGGTTCTCGGCGTATATGAAAAAGCACGGGGCGGGCTACCGTGCGGGAACGGCCCTGCGGGTCCGGTTCCAGGGCGCGGCCGCCATGCCGCCCCCGGAGGCCCAGCCCCTGGGGCGCAGGCAGGCAGCGGC
>CANOFK010000199.1 GCA_947565265.1 uncultured Clostridia bacterium
AAGTTGTGGCAGCCGTTATATGTAACCATGAAAAAGCAAAAAGCCGCCAACCTGGATATGACCCAGGGCCCCCCTGCCCGGCTGTTGATCCTGTTCGCCATCCCCATGCTGATCGGCGGCGTATTCCAGTTGATGTACAATGTGGTGGACACCATCGTGGTAGGGCGTTTCGTCAGTATCGACGCGCTGGCAGCCATTGGCGCGGCCAGTTCCACCAGTGTGTTCATCATGTTTATGGGCAATGGCCTTACCAACGGCCTTTCGGTCATCGTGTCCCAGGCAGAGGGCGCCAAGCAGCAGGACCGCCTGAAAAAAGCCGTGACCCACGCGGTATACCTGGTGCTGGGCGGCAGTGTGATCCTGGGGCTTGTGGCCTTCTTTGGGGCCCGCCCTATGATGGCGCTGCTGGGCACGCCGGAGAACATCGTCGGCCAGTCTGTGGCCTATATACAAATAACCGGCGGGCTGACCATCGCTGCCCTGGCCTACAATGGCGCCACCTCGGTCATGCGGGCCATCGGTGACTCCAAAACCCCCCTGTATTTCCTTATTTTCAGTTCCCTCTTAAACGTGGCCCTGGATCTGTTCTTTGTGCTGACCTTAAACGGCGGGGTGGCCGGCGTGGCCTTTGCCACCGTCCTCAGCCAACTGGTGTCTGCGGTACTGTGTATTGGCTATATGCTGAAAAAGTACGCCCGCCTCATGCCCGACCGCCCTGCCTGGGCCTTTGATAGCGCCATGATACGGGAGTACCTGCGCATCGGCCTGCCCATGTGCGCCCAAAGCGCTGTCCTCTGTGTGGGTATGTTCGTCATCACCGCGGTCATCAACTCCTTTGGCTCAGACATTGTAGCGGCCTACACCGTAGGCGGCAAGGTAGAGCAGTTGGCCAGCGTTACCTTCTCCAATGTGGCCTTCTCCTTCTCCGTATATGCCGGCCAGAACTATGGGGCTAAGCAATACCAGCGTATCGGCGAGGGGCTGAAGAAGGGCCTGCTGATCGTCGCCGGGCTGGCCCTGTTCTCCACCGCGGTGATCCTGGTATTCGCCCGCCCCCTGGCCCTGGTCTTTATGGAAGCCCCCAGCGACTACGTGCTAAACGCCGCCATCAGCATGATCCGTATCGAAGGCGCTTTCTATGTGGCCCTGGGCGCCATCTGGACGGTCAACTCTGCTTTGCGGGGCATTGGGGCCGTAAAAGTCACCCTGGTGTCCAGCATGATAGAATTGTCCTCCAAAATCGGCATCTCCGTATTTTTGCCCCTGGCCATTGGGTACATCGGTATCTGGCTGGCAGCGCCCATTGGCTGGGTGCTGGGGATCATCCCCTCCCTGGTCTACCTGCTGCTCTGGCTTAAAGCGCCGGAAACCTTCGGCCACGCCAAAAAACGGCCTATTGCTGAGTAAAACCGCAAAACCACAAAACCGTACCCCGTCTGAAGTTATTATTTCCCCCTGATGCGAAAGGAGCGCAAGCAATGCTGAAAAGCCAACAAATCCGGGCCCTGGCCCCTGAGATGGACCCCCTGCGTATGGGCATGGGCTGGTCTGCCCAGGACCTGGAAAAGCCCCAGATCCTGGTAGAAAGCGCCTATGGGCAAAGCCACCCCGGCAGCGCCCACCTGCTGGAGTTGACCCAGGCTGCCGGCCGGGAGATCGACCAAAACGGCGGCAAAGCGGCCCTATACTTCACCACCGATATCTGCGACGGTATGTCCCAGGGCCATGACGGCGGCAACTACTCCCTGGTTTCACGGGATATGATGGCCGGCATGATCGAAATCCACGCCGGGGCCACCACCTTTGATGCCGGGGTATTCCTGTCCAGTTGCGATAAATCCGTCCCGGCCCAGCTTATGGCCATTGGGCGCATCAATATGCCCGCCATCGTTGTCACCGGCGGGGTCATGGCCGCCGGCCCCGACCTGCTCACGCTGGAGCAGATCGGCAAATACAGCGCCATGTACAGCCGTGGGGAAATCACCCTGGAAGAGTTCACTTACTATAAGCACCACGCCTGCCCGTCCTGCGGGGCCTGCTCCTTCATGGGCACAGCCTCCACCATGCAAATCATGGCCGAGGCCCTGGGGCTAATGCTCCCCGGCACCGCCCTGCTCCCTGCCACCTCCCCCCTGCTGAGGGAAACCGCCATCGCCGCTGGAAAGCAGGCGGTACGGCTGGCAACCGGCGGCTTGCCGCCCCGGCAGATGGTCACCCGCCACAGCTTTGAAAACGCCGTGATGGTCCACGCCGCCATCTCCGGCTCCACCAATGCCCTGCTCCATCTGCCTGCCATTGCCCGTGAGTTCGGTGTCGCGTTGTCCGCCGATGACTTCGACCGCCTCCACCGGGGAGCCCACTACCTGCTGGACGTGCGCCCGGCAGGCCGTTGGCCGGCGGAATTCTTCAGCTATGCCGGCGGCGTACCCCAGGTGATGGAAGAGATCCGCTCTATGCTGCACCTGGACGCCATGACCGTAACCGGTAAGACCTTGGGCGAAAACCTAGACGCCTTGCGCCGTTCCGGCTACTATGAGGAGCGGCAGGCATTGCTGGCCCCCACCGGCCTCACCCGCACCGATGTAATCCGCCCCTTCGATGCCCCCCTCGGCGACAACGGCACCGTGTCCGTGCTCAAAGGTAATCTGGCCCCGCTGGGTGCCGTCATCAAGCACAGCGCCGCGCCCAAGGAGATGCACCAGGCCACACTGCGCGCCCGCCCCTTTGACTGCGAAGAGGATGCCATTGCCGCCATCCTCCGCCACGATATCCAGCCGGGGGATGGGGTGATCATCCGCTATGAGGGCCCAGGCGGCAGCGGTATGCCGGAGATGTTCTACACCACCGAGGCCATCTCCTCTGACCCGGAACTGGCGGCCAGCATTGCCCTGATTACGGACGGCCGGTTCTCCGGGGCCAGCCGGGGTCCTGCCATTGGCCATGTTTCCCCCGAGGCCGCCGCCGGCGGCCCCATTGCCCTGGTGGAAGAGGGCGACCTGATCGAGATCGACCTCCCCAACCGCCGGCTCTGCCTGGTCGGCATTGCCGGCGAGAGGAAATCCCCCGCCGAGATTGACGCGGCCCTTGCCGTCCGCCGGGAGCACTGGACGCCCCCGGCGCCCCGTTACCGGCGCGGGGCCCTCCGCCTGTTCACCCAAAACGCCGCCTCCCCCATGGAGGGCGG
>CANOFK010000200.1 GCA_947565265.1 uncultured Clostridia bacterium
CCTTCCAAATCCCCCCCCCACAAAAAACACACCTCTTGCCCAATCCGTCCAAACTCCCCCTTAACATCCCCGCATAAAAGTTTCGGGCCGCCCTTTTCAAAGGGTGGCTGGTTTGGGCGGAGCCCAGCAAGAAACCGCAACGCCCCCCGAAAAAGCCCAGAAAACCGGGGGAAACGGGGTGGCAAGTTGACTTAGGCGCCTGACTGTGCTACACTATAAGGCACCCCAAGGAAGGAGGCCACACCATGCGCATCATCCTGTGTGACGACGACCCGGCGCCCCTTGCCCAGTTACAGTCCTACCTGCTGGAGTACTTTGCCTCCAACCGGCTGGATCCCCCGGTATTATGCGCCTACACCCAGGTTTCCCAGCTTTTGGCGGCAGAATCCCACCCCGCCGTCCCCCCAGCCGCCCTGGCCTTCCTGGACGTAGAAATGCCCGAAACCAACGGTATCAGCCTGGGTGCCCGGCTGGCCGCCCAAAACCCCTACCTCAAGATCTTCATCGTCACCTCCTACCCCGACTACCTGGATGACGCCATGAAATTCCACGTATTCCGCTACCTTTCCAAGCCGGTAGATAAAAACCGGCTGTTCCGCAACCTGAAGGACGCCCTCTACCAGCTCAGCGTAGACACCCGCCCCGTCCTGCTGGAAACCCCCACAGAGTCCCTGACCCTGCTCTCCCACGAAATCCTGCTGGTAGAGGCCCAGGGGCGCAGGCCGGTGGTACGCACGGCCACCGGCCTGTACCAGTCCACCCAACCCATGCGGCATTGGGAGGAAACGCTGCTGGGCATTGGCAGCTTTTACCAGCCCCACCGCAGTTTCCTCATCAACATGAAATACGTCCGCCGCTTTTCCGCAAACCTGATCACCCTATGCGCCCCGGACGGCGCCGAGTACGCCGCTTACCTGACCCGGCGCAAGTGCAAAGACTTTAAAAATACCTATATGCTCTATGTGGAGGCGATGCGCTGATGACCGAAACCCTCTACCTGCTGATGGGGTTCTTTGCCTTGGCCCTGGCCGGCAGGCTGCTCTATGTAGGCTATACCGCGCTGCTGGCCCGCCTGGCCAAAGCAGGTGCGCCGCTCCAAGGCCGCGCCATCCCGGCACTGCTGACGGGCTTTTCCCTGTGCACGCTGTTCATCCTGTTTATGATGGGTTTCTGCGTGGCAGTAGCCGGGTTCCCGCTCACCCTGGGCTCCGCGCTGCTGGCAGGGCTGTTGATCCTGCTCTTCAACAACCTGCTGCTCTTTGTGGGGTACCAGGTCAACCGGCAGATGTACCGCCGCAGCCTGGACCAGCAGTTGATGCGCCAGAAACAGCGCACCGAGGCCGGCTATTACCAGGCCCTGGAGGAGCAATATGACCGCCAACGGGTGCTCATCCACGATATACGCAAGCACCTGGCGGCACTGCGGGACCTGGCCGACCGGGCGGACAACCAGGGGGTAGCCCGGTATGTCGCCCAGTTGGAGGCCTCCCCTGCCCTACAGCGGAAAGCGCGTATCTGCGGCAACCACCTGCTGGACGTGGTACTGTGCCGGTGCCAGGAAGTCTGCGAGGGCAAAGGCGTGGCCTTTACCGCCGATGTGCGGGAGGGTGCCGCAGACTTTATGGAGCAGGCAGATATCACCGCCCTGTTTGGCAACCTGCTGGAAAACGCTGTGGAGGCTGCCACCGGCTCCCCCGGCGGGTACATAGAGCTTTTGGCCGACGCCCGGCCGGGCAGCGCCCTTACCGTCACGCTGGTGAACACCTGTACCCTGCCCCCAGAACCGGACGGCAAGGGCGGTTTCCTGTCCCGCAAAGCCCAAAAAGAGCAGCACGGGCTGGGCCTGAAGAGCATACGCAGCGCCATACAAAAATACAGCGGCAGCCTGCGCCAATACTACGAGGCGGAAACCGGGCTGTTCCATACCATTGTACTGCTCCAACGGCCGGCCCCCTAGCGGCCGGACACGTTGCCTGTTTACCCCTGCCGCCCAAAACATACCGCCCAAAGGCCCCCACCGCGTGTGGGGGCCTTTTTGTGCGTCTACAGGGCCCTGGCAACCAAAACAGCCCGATTTTCGACCACTCATGCAAAACCACTTGTATTTCCCGCTTGAAATGCTATACTGGGGCAAAAAGATACCACACGAAGAAAGGGTGTTTGCTATGAAAAAGATCTCCGTTATCATCCCCGTTTACAACAACCCAGAGGAACTGCGGCTTACGTTGGATTCCGTGGCCGGCTCCCATTTCCCCCTGGCAGATGTGGAGGTGCTGGTCTGTGATGACGGCTCCTCTGCCGGTATGCAGGCTGTGGCAGAGGCATACGCCGGGCAGTTTGCCCTGCGGTACTTCTGGCAGGAGGATGCGGGGTTCCGCCCCGGTACGGCCCGGAATATGGGCATACGCGCCGCGGACTCCCAACTGTGCGTGTTCCTGGACAGCGGGGTGATCCTTACCAGCCGTTGCCTGGCGGAGCATTACCGGCTCTATCAGGCGCACGGGGAAAAGCTGGTCACGATCGGCTACATCTTCGGCAATGACCTGACCTCTGATCTGGAGGAAATGCGGGGGATCATCCATGCCCATGCCCCGGACGAGGCCGCCGCCATCATGGCAGAACGCCGGATGCTGGACGGCCGGGAACGGGACTACGCCTCTTGCGGGGACGCCCTTCACCGCTGGCCCGCCCCCTGGATCGTGCTGTGGAGCCTGCATTTCTCAGTGCCCACGGCGTTTATGCGGGAAAACGGCCTGTACTTCGACGAGTTCTTCTGCACCTGGGGCTGCGAGGATAACGACTTCGGCATACAGGCCCATGAAAAAGGGGCCCGGTTCGTGCTGGCCAGGGAGGCAAAGGCCATCCACTACCCGGCCAAGGAGCGCAGCTACGACAGGCTCCACAACGATCCGGTGTTCCGGGCGGGCTGGCTGAAAAACAAGGACTATCTGCGCCAAAAATGGGCGGATCACCCGTTGGTACAGCTTTGGCTGACAGAGGGTGGCAAGGCCATTAAAGACCTGCCCCTGCTGGAAGAGGGGGCGGGGCTATGAACGCCGGCTCCCTTTTGCGGTTTTACATCGACAACCGGCGGTACCTGCCGGGCATTGTGGTCATTGTGGGGCTGTCCCTGTTATCCGGGGTGCTGAAGATGCTTTCGGCCACCTACTGGGGTCGCTCCC
>CANOFK010000201.1 GCA_947565265.1 uncultured Clostridia bacterium
CGGCGTTCTGGTTGGCGCTGTCCATGGCGGTCATGCGGGCGTTCTGTTCGCAGCAAAAGCTGTCGATCAGCGCGCTGTAAATAAACCCGGACACATAACTCTGTATCATGTTGTCCAGCACCGCCTGGGCGTTTGGCAAAAACTCAAAGGGTTCTGTCACCTGCTTTTCGTGCTGGGCGGTGTCCGTAAAGTGTTTGCGGTGAAAGGGCAGCAGCCGGGTACAGTGGGCCTGGAAAGACACGCTGCTCTCCATATCTGTATACACCACGTAGATCTTTTGCAGTTCCCCCCGCTCATAGCCCTCCAAAAGCCGGGCGCTGATCTCCCTGGCCCGCATCATGGTCGGGTTCTGGGCCGTGTACAGGAAACTGTGCTCAATGGGGATCCGGTGGGTGTCAAAAAACCGCCGCCCGTACTCCCCCACCACAAACAGTTTCGTGTCCGGGTGCTGCCCCAGCAGGGCCTGGGCCTCTTTAATGGCATTCTGGTTATAGGCCCCGGCCAGCCCCTTGTCGGCGGTAATCACCAGGCACCCGTAGGTGCCCTCCAAGGCCGTCGAGCCCTGGGGCGGGTAAAAGTACCGGCTCTCCACATCCCATGCCCCCCGGAATATCCGCTTGATCTCCCCCTGCAAAGCCTCAAAATAGGGGCGGGTGTTGTCCAGCTCCAGCCGGGCCCGGCGCAGCTTGGTAGAGGCGATCAGGTACATGGCATTGGTGATCTTCCTGGTTTCCCGCACACTCTCCATATGGGTCTTAATCTCTTTGGTACCGGCCATATCAGCCACCACGCTTTCCGGCGGCGTTGTACTCTGTTAAAAAGCTGGCGGCCAGCCCCATAATATCCGTCCGGTCGTCCTCGGTCAGGCGGCAGGTCACGTCCAGCTTGTGGCACATATCCGGGGCGCGGCGCTCCACATAGGCCACCAGTTGGTCCTTAAAACTGTCCAGCTCCTCCAAAGGCACATCCTGCATCATATGGCCCATAGCGGCCACCAGCACCGCCACCTGGGCATGGTGGGCCAAGGGGGCGTACTGGCGCTGGCGCAGCAGGCGCATCAGCCCCTGCCCATAGCTTAGCTGCCGCTTGGTAGCCTCGTCCAGGTCGCTGGAAAACTGGGTAAACACCTCCATCTCCCGGTACTGGGCCAGCTCCAGGCGCAGGGTGCCCGCCGCGGCCTTCATGGCCTTGGTCTGGGCGTCGCCGCCCACCCTGGAAACCGAAAGCCCCACGTTCACCGCCGGCCGCTGGCCGGCAAAGAACAGGTCGCTCTCCAAAAAAATCTGCCCGTCGGTAATCGAGATAATATTGGTGGGGATATACGCCGACACGTCCCCCGCCTGGGTTTCCACAATGGGCAGGGCCGTCATGCTGCCGCCCCCCAGTTCGTCCGAGAGGTGCGCCGCACGCTCCAACAGCCGGGAATGCAGGTAGAACACATCCCCCGGGTAGGCTTCCCGGCCCGGCGAGCGCTCCAACAGCAGGCTCAGGGCCCGGTAGGCAATGGCGTGTTTAGAAAGGTCGTCGTACACAATCAGCACATCCCGGCCCTGGTACATAAAATGCTCGGCCAACGCGCAGCCCGCATAGGGCGCAATGTACTGCAAGGCCGCCGAGGCCCCCGCCGGGGCGCTGACCACCGTGGTGTACTCCATAGCCCCCCGGCGGCGCAGGTTTTCCACCATCTGGGCCACCGAGCTGGTTTTCTGGCCAATGGCCACGTACACGCACACCACGTTTTTGCCCTTCTGGTTCAGGATGGTGTCCAGCGCAATGGCCGTCTTGCCGGTCTGGCGGTCACCGATGATCAGCTCCCGCTGTCCCCGGCCAATGGGGAACATGGAGTCAATGGCCAAAAGCCCGGTTTCCATGGGCTCGTTCACCGGCTGCCGCTCCAAAATTCCCGGGGCGGGGGCCTCTATGGGCCGGTGGGTTTCCACCTCTACCGGGCCCAGGCCGTCAATGGGCACGCCCAGGGCGTCCACCACCCGGCCCAAAAAGTTGTCGCCCACCCGCATACCGGCGGTTTTCAGGCTACGGCGCACCATGCTCCCCGCGCTGATCTCCTCCCCGTCGCCGAAGATGATACAGCACAGGTCGTCGGGCCGCAGGTCCATCACCATGCCCTTCACGCCGGACTCAAACTGCAAGATCTCCCCATACTGGGCATGGTCCAGGCCGCCCACGGTGGCAATGTCCCCGTCCACGGTCAGCACTTCGCCAATCTCCTCCGGCGCAATGGCCGGGCTCCAGTCCCGCACGGCCTCCCGCATCAGGGGCATAATGTCCTCCTGGCCGGGGGTCACCCCCCGCAGGTGGTCCTCAAACTGCCGGGCCAGCCCGTGGGGCGTCCAGTCGTATATATCCGACCCCGCCTGCAACCGGAAACCGGTGCGCAGGGCCTCGTCCTTCTCCCAGTGGATGGGTATCTCCCGCTGGTAGGTCTTTTCCAAAAAAGCGCTAAACCGGCGCAGTTGCTCCGGGCTCGGCTCCTTGGCGCTGCGCAGCACGGCCCGCAGGTGCCCTCTATCGGCCCTCATGTTTGCCGCCTCCCTCCGCCAGGTTCAAAAACTGGTCAAAGGGGTCCTCGCCGGGGTGGAAGGCCAGCTTTTCCGCCGCTTGGGCCGCCAGCTTTTTCAGTTCCCGCTGAGACTCCTTCACGGCCCGCTCCCGGCTATGTTCCGCCTGGGCCCTGGCCTCCTGTATAATCTCCGCAGCCTTGGCCCTGGCCTCCTGCAGTTCCTCTTCGGTAGATTTCTGCACGGCCTGCTGGGCCCGAATACGGGCCATCCGCAGCTCTTCCTCGGCACCGGCCATTTTGGCCTGGTACTCCTCCTTCACCCGCTGGGCCTCGTCCAGCTTGGCCTGGGCGTCCGCATCCAGTTCCCGGTAATGCTCCTCCCGCTTGGCAATAAAGGCCTTCACGGGCTTAAACAGCAAAAAATACAGCCCGCCTACCAAAATCGCCAAGTTCAGCCAGTGCAGCAAAATCTGCTGCCAGTCGATGTTCAATGGTACTCCCACGTTTCCCACCTGCCTTACAGTACAAAGATGATCAAAATGACCACCAGCAGCGCGTAGATGATCGCCGTTTCAATAAACACCAGGCCCAGCATCAGCGAGGTGCGTATCTTCCCTTCTGCCTCCGGCTGGCGTGAGATACCCTCCACCGCCTTGCC
>CANOFK010000202.1 GCA_947565265.1 uncultured Clostridia bacterium
GGTGCTTTCTGCGTCAAAAATCCTCGAAAGGCGGCAAGCCTTTCTTGCGGTTTTTCCTTGAAAGCCCTCGTTTTTGGACAAAAATCCGGCATTTCTCCGGTTTTAAAACAGACTCTAGGGCTGCAGGGGGATTCCTACGGAGAGGAAAGGGGTGCGTATGAAAATCACCATCATCCACGGGCAAAGCCATCAGGGCTCCACCTGCCATTTGGCGCGGGGCCTGGCGGAAAAGCTGGAGGGCCAGGTTACGGAGTTCTTCCTGCCAAGGGACTTTGGGGAATTCTGCGTAGGCTGCACGGCCTGCTTTGAGAAAGGCGAGGCCCACTGCCCCCACTATGAGAAACTCCTTCCCATTACCAACGCGCTGGACAGCGCCGATGTGATCATCCTAGCCAGCCCGGTATACGTCTACCATGCAACCGGCGCGATGAAAGCCCTGCTGGACCATTACGGGTACCGGTGGATGGTCCACCGCCCGGAGGGGCGTATGTTTTCTAAACAGGCCGTGTGCATTTCCACCGCGGCGGGCGCGGGCATGGGGCGCACCAACCGGGATATGGCGGACAGCGCATTCTTTTGGGGCGTGGCGAAAACCTATAAGCTGGGCGCGGCCGTGGCAGAGGTTTCCTGGGAAAGGGTAAGCGAAAAAAGGAAACGGCGGATAGACAAAAAGCTTTCCCGGCTGGCGGGGAAGGTCAGGAGGCGCTACGGGAAGGCCCGGCCGGGGATAAAGACGAAAGCGTTTTTTTCCATTATGCGGCTGGTACAAAAAAAGAGCTGGAACCCGGCGGACGGCGGTTATTGGGCCGCCAAGGGCTGGACGGGGAAGGCCCGGCCCTGGAAGGGCTGCGTAAAATAACCGGAAAAGGGCTGCGGGAGGCCGCTCCCCGGCCGGTATATAAAGGGGTGCGTAAAATGAGGAAAATCCTATTGACCTCCGCGGGTTTTGAGAACCCTGTGGTAAGGGAATGCTTTTTGGGGATGCTGGGCCGGCGGCCGGAAGAGGTCCGGGCGCTGTTTATCCCCACCGCGGCCATAGACGGGGAGGCCAGGGCCGTGCTGCCCAAATGTATGGGCGACCTGTTGGGGGCGGGCCTTTTGCCGGGGCATATCACCACCTTTGATTTGGACAGGGAGATGCCCCCGGCGGAGCTGGCTGGCTATAACGCGGTGTACTTCTGCGGCGGCTCTACGGAATACCTGCTGGAGCGGGTGCGGGCCAGCGGCTTTGGCAGCCTTTTGGACAGGGCCCTGGAGAGGGGCCTGGTGTATGTGGGCGTCAGCGCGGGGAGCATCATCGCGGCCCAAAACCTGCCGGGCAATTTGGGCTACCTGCCCCGCAGGCTGGCCGTGCATTGTAAGGCCGGCTCGCCCCCCGGCCCGTTGCCGGAGGGCACGGTATACCTGACCAACGCCCAGGCGGTCAGCCTGATAGGCGGGGAAGCGGAAATCATCGGATAGGGGAGAGGGTTATGGAACGGGAAGGATCCGGCCGGCCAGACTGGCTGGCCGGGGAAGTGGGGGAAACGGAAATTGTTGCAAGGGGGACGGCGGACGCCCAGGTGCTGGCGCTGTTTTCGGAGCATGACGATTTTATGCTGGACAAGATGGGGAAGGACAGCCACTACTATACCCGGTATAACCAGGGGGAAAACATCGAGCGAGCCTGGGTAGCTTATGTAGACGGCTTTCCCGCGGGCTGCATTGCCTACCGGAAAAAGGAGGACGGGGCCGGCGAGGTCAAACGGCTGCACGTAAGGCAAAGGTACAGGGGCAGGGGGCTGTCCAAAAGCCTGCTAAAAACCCTAGAAAGCCATGCCAGGGGGCAAGGCTGCCCAAAACTGTACCTGGATACGAGAAGCAACCTGGAGCCGGCCGTTTCCCTGTACCGGGCCTTCGGGTTCCGGGCTGTTTTCCAGCAGGGGCTGTATATGCAGATGGAAAAGGCGCTGTAGCCCTGCGGCCCCGGGGCGAAAAAAGCGGAGCGCATTAAGAAAAGGGGGAGAAGGATGGAACGGGAAACCTTCGGCCAGCGGGAGCGGCTGATACGGGAATATTTTGACTGCTGGGTGGAAAACCGGCCGGATGGGCTGGGAGAAATATTCAGCCCGGATATACGATACAGCGAGTGCTATGGCCCGGAATACCGGGGGCGGGGGCAGCTCCGGCAATGGTTTGCGGACTGGCACCGGAAGGGCCGGGTGCTGGAATGGCGGATCAAGGGCTTTCTCCACCAGGGGCCGCGTACGGCGGTGGAGTGGTACTTTTGCTGCGACTATGAGGGGGAGGCGGGCTTTGACGGCGTGTCCCTGATGGAATTTGACGAAAACGGTAGGATACGCTCTGTGAAGGAGTTCCAGTCCAAAGCGGAGCATGAGTTTCCCTATGGGGAGGATGAGATACAATGAGCCTGGATAAAATAGAAGTGCACGGCGCCCGCGAACACAATTTGAAAAACATCGACGTGACCATACCCCGGAACAAGCTGGTGGTGCTGACAGGGCTTTCTGGCTCCGGCAAGTCCTCCCTGGCCTTTGACACCATCTATGCCGAGGGCCAGCGGCGGTATGTGGAAAGCCTTTCCTCCTACGCCCGGATGTTTTTGGGGCAGATGGAAAAGCCGGACGTGGACAAGATCGACGGCCTGTCCCCGGCTATCTCCATCGACCAAAAGACCACCTCCAAAAACCCCCGCTCCACCGTGGGCACGGTAACGGAGATTTACGACTACCTGCGGCTGCTGTACGCCCGCATCGGCATCCCCCACTGCCCCATCTGCGGCCGGGAGATCAAGCAGCAGACCGTGGACCAGATCGTGGACCAGGTACTGGCCCTGCCGGAGCAGAGCAAAATACAGGTGCTGGCACCGGTGGTGCGGGGCCGCAAGGGCGAGCATATAAAGGAGTTCGACGCGGCCCGCAGGGGCGGCTTTGTGCGCGCCCGGGTAGACGGGCTGCTGTATGACCTGAACGAGCCCATTCAGTTGAACAAAAACCAAAAGCATAATATTGAGATCGTGGTGGACCGGCTGGTGGTCAAGGGGGACATCCGGTCCAGGCTGGCGGACTCCATTGAAGTGGCGGCCAGCCTGACAGGGGGCATTGTGGTGGTCAATGTGATCGACGGGGAGGATATCACCTTCTCCCAGAACTACGCCTGCCCGGAGCACGGCGTCA
>CANOFK010000203.1 GCA_947565265.1 uncultured Clostridia bacterium
GTTAAATATAAAAAATAAAATTCTAAAGATTATTAATGTTTCGATGGGTGGTACGGCACAGGAAATTACCAAATAAAGGCAACAGATAAAATTTTGTCTATATCATTTTACTTATTACATTTTTAAGGTTCGACCTTCACTGTCCCTTCTACCGGGCGAGACCGGCAACCGCCGGACCGCGGCCCGCAGCCTTTGCGGAAATGCCAACCGCTTTGCCCGGTAGTTGCGGCAGACCAAAAATTCTCGCTCCTGCACCAGATGTGCAGGGGCGTTTTTAATTTCCATCATATTTTTGCACTTGCGTGGCAAATTAAAAACGGGCCGGAAAACGCCGCGGCCTCACGCCGGCTGTGCTGCCGGTGCGGGCCGCGGAGATGGTTTTAGTAAAAAGCTTGCCGGGAGGGCGGGCTTTCGGCCCCGGAAGGGGGTGGAAATTTGAAAAAAAACAGGATAAGCCGGGGCGCGATGGCCAAGGCCATGCGCACTTTTGCCATGAGCGTGGGCGTGACCGCCCTGTGTATGCTGGTGACGGTAAGCCTGCTGGGCCTGGAAAACCCCAGAGAGCCACAGGTAGCGGAGGCGTCGGTGTTTAACCAGGCGGAGGAAAAGCAAACGCTTATAGAGGCCCCGGAAAACAGCGTGGTGCCACTGGGGAAGGCGTTTGGCATCAAGCTGTTTACGGACGGGGTTATTGTTGCCTCCCTATCGGATATTTATACCGCGGAGGGGACTTGCTGCCCGGCTGAGGACGCGGGCCTGCGGGCCGGGGACTACCTGCTGGCGGCGGATGGGCTGGAGATACAGAGCAATGCGGCGCTGGCCCAGTATATCGGCCGCAGCCAAGGGGAGAGTATCACCTTTTTGGTACGCCGGGGCCAGGAGGAGTTTGAGGCCGTGGTAAGGCCCGTGTTCGGCGAGGGTTCGTTTAAAACCGGTATGTGGGTACGGGACAGCGCAGCGGGGGTGGGGACCCTCACCTTTTACCATCCGGCTACCGGGACTTTTGCCGGGCTGGGGCACGGCATCTGTGATGCGGACGCCGGCAGCGTGATGGCCCTGAAAAGCGGGGAACCGGCGGGGATCACCCTATGCGGCATTGTAAAGGGGCTGCCCCAGGAACCGGGGCAGTTGCGGGGGTATTTTTCCTCTGACCAGCCTATGGGGCGGCTGCTGGCCAACAATGAAACCGGGGTATTCGGCACCCTGGACGAGCCCCCGGCCGGTGCGCCTGTGGAGGTGCTCGGCCGGGAGGAGGTGCGCCCCGGACCGGTGAAACTGCTGGTGAGTATTGACGAAACGGGGCCTAAACAGTATGACGCACGGATAGAGGAAGTGCAGAATACTGGCAAGCCTACCCGCAACCTGGTGGTAAAAGTGACAGACCCCCGGCTGCTGGAAGCAACAGGGGGTATTGTGCAGGGGATGAGTGGTGCGCCCATTTTGCAGGACGGCAAACTGGCCGGGGCGGTGACCCATGTGTTTATGGATGACCCGGCTATGGGGTATGGGATTTTTGCCCAAACCATGGTAGAGCAGTGTGAACACTTGGGGGACGAAGAGGCAAACGGCGCGGCATAAGCCTGCGCAAAGGCAAGGGTGCGTACGCCAAAGCTGGGCGGGACAGGGCCGCTCAGCTTTGGCGCTTTTGCGTGGTGGGATGCAGGCGCCCCATACGGATATAATAGGCCGCGCACAGCAGGGCCGCCGCGCCGAACCAGGCGGAAACATCGGCAATGCAGATGGCCAGGAAACCCATGTGCAGCACCTGGGACAAAAACAGCACCACACCAATGCGCAGGCCCAGCTCCAGGGCGCCGGAGAGCAGGGGGACAAAGGTATCGCCCAGGCTTTGCAGGGAGAAACGGTATACGAACAGCAGGCCCAAGGACCATTCCATCAGCCCGGCTATGACCAGGTAGGGGTAGGCCATGTCGATAATGGCCTGCTCTGTGCCGCTGACGAACAGGGCGGTAAGGGGTTTGCCCAGGAAGATCAGCAGCAGGGTGATAAGCAAGTTGATACCCAAGGACATGGCAATGGCCCTGCGTACCCCCAGCCGCACCCGGTCCAGCCGGCCGGCGCCCAGATTTTGGCCCACGTAGGTGCCCAGGGACAGGCCGATGATGCTGCCGGGCTGTTCTGCCAGGCCGATCAGCCGGGAGGAGGCGGTGTAGGCAGCCACGGTGGCGGAACCGAACCCGTTGACAATGCCTTGCAGGATCATGCCCCCAATGGCGGTGACGGAGTTCATCAGCCCCACGGGCACGCCCAGCCGCAGCAGCTCCCACAGGGTGTGGGGGTGGGGGCGAAGGTCGTCTTTGGTAAAGCGCATCAACTCCATACGCCCCAGCAGGTATAGGCACATCAGCCCCGAAAGCAGTTGGGCCAGCACCGTGGCCCAGGCCGCCCCGGCAATGCCCAGGCCCAGCCCCAGCACGAAGAGGCAGTCCAGCCCCACGTTGATGAGGGAACTGATAATGACCACCACCAGCGGGGAGATACTATCCCCCAA
This sequence comes from uncultured Clostridia bacterium, assembly GCA_947565265.1. Classification (GTDB taxonomy): domain Bacteria; phylum Bacillota; class Clostridia; order Oscillospirales; family Acutalibacteraceae; genus Acutalibacter; species Acutalibacter caecimuris. The sequence goes on from CANOFK010000203.1 coordinate 2,513, forward strand.
AGCCCGCAGGACGCTGGCCAGCACATTGTAAAAAACCGTGGCAAGGATGCCTATAAAGGTGATGCGTATGTACAGCAGCGCGCCTTCGAAGATATCTGCCGGGGTGCCCATCAACTGCAAAAGGGGGCGGGAGAAGAGCAGGCTGCAAGCGGTGATTACCAGGGAGGAAAGCGCGGCCAGATAGACCGCGTTGGCCACGGCCTGGCGCACCCGTTGGGGGTCGCCGGCGCCGAAACGCTGGGCGACCAGTACCGAGTAGCCGTGGGTAAGCCCGGTGACAAAACCGAACACGAAAAAATGGATAGAGCCGGTGGCCCCCGCAGCGGCCAGGGCCTCTACCCCCACGCCCCGGCCCAGAACCATGGCATCTACCGTAGAATAGAGCTGCTGGAAAACATTGCCCAGCAGCATAGGCGCGGCAAAGGCGAGCAATAAGCGTACCGGGTTGCCTCTTGTCATATCCCTGACCATGTATAACTTCCTTCCTGGTGTCAATTAACTACCATGTTAGCATATTCCTGCTAAAAAAGCAAGAGGGTAGCGCTTTAGAAAACTCCCCCGGAGGCCGTAGCCGCCGGGGGAGTTTTTGGTCAATTATCTAGCTTTTCAGGCTTTGTTGTGCTGTTGGTCTGTTGGGCTTATTGTGCTATTTGCTTATTC
>CANOFK010000204.1 GCA_947565265.1 uncultured Clostridia bacterium
CTTGTCAAGGCGGGAAAGGGCGAAGGCTGTCTGGTGAAGTGACAAAACAATGGGTGTAGCGTGCTACCTTGTAAAAGCGGGCGATGGCACTGCCTGCCCCTATGGCCACAGGTAGGCCCTATAAGGCCGGCCCCGGCCGGGGGCAGAGCCCTGAAAAGGAGGATCCCCTATGAAAATAGAGATACCTGCCCAAGCGGCTGCGGTGCTGGGCCGGCTGGAACGTGCCGGGCACCAGGCCTGGTGTGTGGGCGGTTGTGTGCGGGATAGCCTGCTGGGCCGTTCCCCGGCGGACTGGGACGTGGCCACCAGCGCGCTGCCGGCGGAAACCGCGGCCTGCTTTGCCGGGTTTACGCTGGTAGAGGCCGGGCGGCGGCACGGTACCATCGGGGTGGTAACAGGGCAGGGCACGGTGGAGGTTACAACCTTCCGGGTGGACGGGGGGTATACCGGGCACCGGCGCCCGCAACAGGTGGCCTTTACCCCCCGGCTGGAGGACGACTTGGCCCGCCGGGACTTTACGGTAAACGCGATGGCCTACCACCCGGACCGGGGGCTGCGGGACTGTTTTGGGGGAGAGGCCGACCTGCGCCGGGGGCTGCTGCGCTGTGTGGGGGAGCCGGAACGCCGGTTCCGGGAGGACGCGCTGCGGATTTTGCGCTGCCTGCGGTTTGCGGCTACCCTGGGCTTTGCCGTGGAGGAGGCCACGGCCAGGGCCGCCCAGCGGGAAAAGGCCCTACTGGCGGCCCTTTCCGGCGAGCGGGTGCGGGAGGAATTGGGTCGGCTGCTGTGCGGCCCCTGGGCTCGCCCGGTACTGGAGCGGTATGCCGCCATCGCCTTTACTGCTTTGCCGGAACTGCGCCCCTTGCAGGGCTGTGGGCAGGAAACGCCCTACCATCTGTATGACTGCTGGGGGCATAGCCTCCACGTGGTGGAGGCCGTGCCCCCCCGGCCGCTGCTGCGCTGGGCCGCCCTGCTTCACGACTGCGGCAAGCCCGCCGTAAAGACCCTGGAGGGGGGCATCGCCCACTTTTACGGCCACGCCAAAGCGGGTAAGGCCATTGCGTCGGGCCTGCTGGAGCGGCTGCGGTTTTCCAATCAGCAGGCCGATGGGATACTCGACCTGATAGGCCGGCACGGCGAGCCCCTGCCTATGGGGGAAACCCGGATAAAGCGCCTGCTGGCCGCCTTGGGCAGGGAAAGTTTTTTTGACCTGTTGGCGCTGATAGAGGGGGATGTGGCCGCCCAGGCAGAGGCATACCGGGCCCCCCGGCTGGCTATGTTGGCCCAGGCCCGGCTGCTGGCACGGGAGGTTTTGGCCCGGGGCGACTGCCTGACTTTGGCGGGGCTGGCGGTAAAGGGCGGGGATTTGCTGGCGGTGGGGTACCGGCCCGGCCCGGCGCTGGGGCGGGCTTTAGGCCGGCTTTTGGAGGAGGTATTGGCCGGCCAGTTGGCAAACGAAAAGCCCGCGCTATTGGCACGGGCTGTGGTATGGCTGACGCAGGGGCCTAATATGTAGGCCCTAAACCGAAACTGATAGACAGTGCCTGGTTCACCCTGTCCATAGAATTCTGGTCCAGCTTGCCCATTTTTTCCCGCAGGCGGTGCTTATCCAGGGTGCGCACCTGCTCTAGCAGCACCACCGAGTCCTTGATCAGCCCGCTGCCCTGGGCGTCTACCTCAATGTGGGTGGGTAGGCTGGCCTTATCCCGCTGGCTGGTAATGGCCGCCGCAATGACCGTGGGGCTGAACTTGTTGCCTACATCGTTCTGTATAATCAGCACGGGCCGTACCCCGCCCTGCTCGGAGCCAACTACGGGGCTGAGATCGGCGTAATAAATATCTCCTCTGCGAACATTCACGGTTTTTCACTCTCCCATTTGGTTTCTTGCTGGTAGTTTGGCCAAAAAGAGGGGGCTTTAATCATCCCAGGCAAAAACTTCCACTCCATTCTACTCCCGCGGACAAGAATTTGTGCCCTTTTGGGGCTTTCTTTGGCGGCGGGGGCTCTGCCGGAGGGGGGGGTAGGCGGATAGTTGGCGTTTTGGCGGGCGGCTTTTGGCGGGAAAGCGGCCCGCTTTTTTGTGTTTGGCAAAAATGGGGTGGGAGATTGACTTTTCCCTCGTGGGCAACTATAATATTTCTGTATATTTCTGTATGCCTGTTGGGATGGAGGGATCGGCGTGAAGAGTTTGGAGATGGGGGGGCTGCGCTTTGGCGGGGGGCAACCTGTTGTGTGCGTACCGCTTGTCGCTGCTACATTTAGTGATTTAGAGGAGGAGTTGGCCGCTGCCGCGGGCCTGCCTGCGGGCCTGTATGAGTGGCGGGCCGACTGCTTTTTCGGGCCATGGGAGCCGGCTTTGGCGATGCTGGCCCAGAAAGCCCGGCGCCCCCTGCTGTGCACCCTGCGCACCAAGGGCCAGGGCGGGGAGGCGGCGGTTTCGCCGGAGGCGTACGGGCGGCGGTTGGAGGGCTTTTTGGCGGCGGGCGGGTTCCAGTTTTTGGACGTGGAACTGGCGGCGGGGCGGGAACAGGCCGCCCGGCTGGCCAGGGCCGCCCGGGCAAAGGGGGTGGGGGTGGTCATCTCTCACCACGACTTTGGGGGGACGCCGGGCAGGGAAGAGATGCTGGAACTGCTCTGTTGCATGAAAAAGCTGGGGGCGGACTTGCCAAAATTGGCGGTAATGCCTAAAAAATCGCGGGATGTGCTGGAATTGCTGGCGGTTACGCTGGAGGCTGCGGAACGATGGGGGCCGGTGATCACCATGAGTATGGGGGCGCTGGGCAAGGTCAGCCGGGTGTGCGGGGGGCTGACCGGTTCTTGTGTGACCTTTGCGGCGGGGGTGCGGCCCTCGGCGCCGGGGCAACTGCCGGCGGCAACCTTGTACGGGATCTTGGAGGCGCTGGGCGAAGGGATGGATTCGGCAGGATTCGAGTGAATTCGACAAAAAACGCGGGTTTCTAAGGGCGGTTAGGCGTGCCTATTGGGGGGATAGGAGGCAGTTGTTGGGGGGATCTGGCGGCGGTAGGGGGACGGTGTTGCGAGGTGCTTTAGTAAAGCGGCGCAGTGGAGGGGGAAGGGGCCTGTTTGGGTGCTGTGGGTGCTGTGATAAAGCGGTTGTGAAAGCGAGGGGTGGGGGAGTTTTGCTGGGTGACTTGGTGAAGTGG
>CANOFK010000205.1 GCA_947565265.1 uncultured Clostridia bacterium
CCTCTCTATGTCTCGGCGCAGGAACGGATCGGCTGCCCTGTTTTTCAAAAATCGTATGGTCGCCTCTGTCCCGGGCCTTGTGGTACCCAGCGGCCAGCAGTTTGTTTATGATTTCGCGCCGCTTCATTGCTTACCTCCCTCCTGACAAGTCTATTATACTGCGTAAATTACGTAATGTCAAGACGAAATACGTAAATTGTTTAATTTATCAAAAGGAGCGAACTCCATGCCAAAAGAAAATATAACAGATTTCAAAGACGAAGCCGCCCAGGCGGTAGAGGGAAGCTGGAGCAGCGCATGGCCAGCACCCAAGTCTCCCTTGAGAACCAGCAGGGGCGCTTGTCCGCCACTGCCCAGCGGCTGGACGAGGCCGGGGTGAGCATGGACGACCTGTCCGGTGAGAGCGTCCGGCTGGCGGCTGAGATACAGGAACTGAGCCAGCAGCAGGAAGAAGCCGCCCGCTCGGCGGAGGAATACGGGGAGTCTGCCGTCAGCGCCTTTGACGCGGCGGCAAGCGCCCTGGCCGCTGCGGGCATCGTGGGCGGCATTAAGCAGATAGGCGAAGCCTACATAGGCACGGTGCAGGCGGCAGGCGAGTTCGGGGCCACTATGTCCAATGTGGAGGCCCTGTCCGATGCAGCCACCCAGCAGATGGCCCAGCTTACCGCCCAGGCCAAGGAACTGGGCGCAACCACGGAGTTTACCGCCAACCAGAGCGGCCAGGCCATGGGCTACATGGGCATGGCGGGCTGGAACGCCCAGCAGATGCTTGCCGGTATGCCGGGTGTGCTGGACCTTGCGTCCGCGTCCGGGGAAGATTTGGCTGGGGTGGCGGATATCGTCACGGATAGCCTGACGGGCTTTAAGATGACGGCCGCCGACACGGGCGAGTTTGCAGGAGTGGATATCACCAAAAGCATCCAGCCCTATTTGCTCTCCCTGCAGTATACGGACAGCGAGGAAGGAGAGGCGGACGATCTGCAGATTGTGTTACAGGACAGGGAGCGGCTGTGGATGAAAAAATGGATAGAGCCCATGATACAGGCGGCCTCCTCCACCAGGACAGAGAGCAAAGGGGCAGGCGGGAACGCTTCCAAAACCTGTAAAGTCACCCCTGCCATTGGGCTGAATATCCGCACAGGGCCTGGGGTGCAGTACGGCAAACTGGGGGCTTTCCCCTGCGGCACAACAGTGCAGGTGGAGTCCATAGAAAACGGCTGGGCCAAAATCCAGCATGGCGGCAGGACGGCCTACATATCCGCGGCCTATATCCAGCCCGCCGGGGAGGGCGCTTCCGGGAAAGGGGGAGCCGCCACTGTCCCCGCCCTGAAAATGCAGGCCGTGCTGGTGCAGGAGAACCAGTCCGGCGGCGGGACTGACCGGGTGCTGGACTGCGGGCAGTTTGAACTGGATACCGTCCGGGCATACGGCCCGCCTGCTGAGGTGGAGATAAAGGCCACGGGCCTGCCCTTCAGCAATACGGTGCGGCAGATGGAAAAATGCCGGGCCTGGGAAAACTACACCCTTTCCGGCATAGCCCATGAGATTGCGTCGCAAAACGGCATGGGCTGCCTGTTCTCCTGCGCCCAGGATCCCGGTTACAGCAGGGCGGAGCAGTTCCAGGAAAGCGATATCGCGTTCCTCTCCCGGCTGTGCAGGGACGCGGGCGCCTCCCTGAAAGCCGCCAATAACATCCTGGTCCTGTTCGACCAGGCCGGTTTCGAGGGAAAGCCCCCTGTACGGGCAATCAAAAGGGGCGGCGGCTGTCTCAGCTATGACCTCTCAGTAGGGACAGCGGACGTGCAGTATGCTTCCTGCCGGGTGCGCTACACAGACCCGGTTACAGGCAAGTGCATAGAGGGCCGCGCCACCGTGGAGGACTATAAGGAGGACGCTAAAAACAACCAGCAGCTGGAGGTGCACGCGAAGGTATCCAGCGTTGGGGAGGCAGAGGCCCTGGCGGAAAAGCGGCTGCGGATGCACAATAAGTTTTCCAAAACCGCTGTGTTCACCTTTCCCGGCGACCCCGCCCTGCTGGCAGGGGTAACGGTACAGCTTTCCGGCTGGGGGTTCGGGGACGGGAAATATATTATCCGGCAGGCGGTGCATACCCTGGGCAGCGGGGGCTATACCACCCAGGTGAGCCTGCGCCGGGTGCTGGAGGGATACTGATGGAGCAGCGGGAAACCAGGAGGGCTTTGGAACGGCTGGTACAGCAGGGTGTTGTGATGGGCGTGGATACGGGCAGGCGCACGGCCCGGGTGAAATTCCCTGCCACCGGAATAACCTCCGGCTGGCTGCATGTGCTGCAGCACCCTGGAGCGGGGGTGGGGGTAGAACCAGCGGAGGGCCACAGCCATAAGGCCAGCTTGGGGCTTTGGATGCCGAAGGTCAATGACAAGGTGCTGGTGCTGTACCTGCCTGTAGAGGACGGGGACGGGTATATCCTGGGGGTGGTTTGATGGTAGTGGGCTGTTTGGGGGATATCGGGTTCCAGGTATCAGAAGAACCCACGGAGACGCTGCGGGACATGGAATGGAGCGGGGAGGCCCGGTACGCTGTACACCAGCGCCACCTGCAAAACGCTCTCACAGAGTTTACTGGGCTAGAGCCGGACAAGATCAGCTTTTCCATGCAGCTATCCCTGCTGCTGGGGGTGGATATCATCGGGGAACTGGTGAAAATCTGGACGTATGAGCGCTCCGGGGAGGCTGTGCCCTTGGTGATTGGGGACAAGCCTTATGGCAAGTACCGCTGGAATATTGTAAGCTACAAAGCCAAATATGAGGAAACCGACCGTGAGGGCAACCCCCTTCTGGCTTCCGTGGATTTGGAACTGCAGGAATATCTAAGGAGCTGATACCGTGAGTTTTCAAGTGAGCGCCGCGGACCTGGGCCGCATCCGCTTAAACGAGCCGGAGGCTGTGAACGCGGTACTTCAAAATATCGCGCTGGTGCTGGCGACCCCTAAAGGCTCTGTACCCATGTACCGGGATTTCGGCCTGCCCCAGGACTTCCTGGACAAGCCTGCCCCGGCGGCAAAGGCCAGGATGATTTCCAGCGTCCGGGAGGCTGTGGAGGAATGGGAACCCCGGGCTACGGTGCAGAGCATTTCCTTTGAAGAAAGCCCGCAGGAGCCGGGAA
>CANOFK010000206.1 GCA_947565265.1 uncultured Clostridia bacterium
CCCCACGTGGGGAAGTACGGCTCTATTTTACCCCACTTGGCGGCATTTGTCAAATACTTTCTCAAATTCTTTGCCTAACATTGCGTTTTAGGGGGAAATATGGTACCATAAATATATAAGGGGGAGCAATTTCCCCACCACATAAAGCGGAGAGGCGGAGGATATATGAAGGGAACCTACATCCAGGAGGGCGCCCGGCTGGCCTTGGCCAGGGAGATCGCTCAGGAGGCCATTGTGTTGCTGAAAAATCAGGGGCCGCTGCTGCCCCTGGCGCCGGGGCGTACGGTGGCCCTGCTGGGTCGCACCCAAAACGATACGGTGATCGGCGGGGGTGGTTCCGGAGCCTCTTTCAGCCAGGGGACTTTGCAGATCCGCGACCAGATGGAAAAGGCCGGGCTGGTTTTGGAGCCCACGATGGACGCTTTTTACCAGGCCAGGGCTGCCCAGGAGGCAGGGAACAAGCCGGACATGGCCGAGATGGGGCTGGAGGGCCTGGTGGCCAGCGGCATGATTTACGAGCTGTTTGGCCGCTATAATCCGGCCAAGCCAGAGGAATTGCCCGGCGAGGCAGCCTGGCAGGCCGCGGCCCAGGCTGCGGACACGGCGGTCTGCGTTATTGGCAGGCAGACCGGTGGTGAGGAGTGCGACCGCCATGTGGAGGACGACTATGAGCCCACCGTTTCGGAAAAAGAACTGTTGCGGCTAAGCTGCCAGTATTTTGCCCATGTAGCGGTGGTGCTCAACGTAAACGGCATGGTGGATATGGCCTGGCTGGAGGCGCTGCCTCAGGTAGAGGCTGTGCTGTTTATGGGCCCTTGCGGCGAGCAGGGCGCGGGGGCGCTGGCCGATATCCTTACCGGGCGGGTATCCCCCTCCGGCAAGCTGAGCCAGACAGCGGCCTTGTGCTACGGGGATTACCCCACGTCCCGGCATATCTCCTACAATAAAGACGACCCGGCCGGCCTGCTGACCTACGAGAGTTACGGGCTTTCCCCCCAGGAAAACGGCAGCAAGGGTTTCGCGGCCAGCCCGGTCACGGTGTACCAGGAGGATATCTATGTGGGCTATCGCTATTTTGACACCTTCGAAAAGCCGGTGCTGTACCCCTTTGGGTTTGGGCTGGGGTATGCGGATTTTGCCATAAAGCCGGAGCAGGTCGCGTTGGAAAACGGGACGTTTACCGCCCGGGTGCGGGTGGAGAACCTCTCGGCCAGGTACCCAGGCAAGGAGGCCGTGCAGTTGTATGTCCACGCGCCTTTCGGCCGGCTGAAAAAGCCCTGGCAGGAACTGCGTGCGATTGCCAAAACCCCGCTTTTGCAGCCAGGCGGGGCGGAAACAGTCGAGTTGCGTTTTGACCTGCGGGACTTGGCCTCCTTTGACGAGGCAGAGATGTGCTATGTGCTAGAGCCGGGGGACTATACGGTGCTGATTGGCAACAGCGCCCAAAACACCAGCCCGGCGGCCGTGCTGCGGCTGGAAGAGCGGGCCGTTACCCGCCGGGTCACGGCAGACATTGGCCTGGCAAAGCCCAACCAGGGCAAGCTGGCCCTGCTGGAGCCGGAGCGGGAGCGCCCTGTCAGCCAGGCCGGTGTGCCGGTACTGCCGGTAACAGGGGTAGACATTCCGGTCAGCCAGTGGCCGGTGTATCAGGAGCGGGCGTTTACCTGCCCGGGCCAGGCCTCCACGTTGGAAGACGTGTGTGCCGGCAGGGTAAGCCTGGAGGCTTTTGTGGCCCAGATGAGCCTGCGGGAGTTGGCGGTACTGTGTAACGGCTACGGCCCCGGCCTGCCCTTTGGGGGCATAGGCCGTAAGGATATCCCCGTTACCATTCAAGGGGAGGACGGGCAGGACATCGGCACACGGACCCACCCGGTGGCCAAGCCTGGCTACTGTAACCCGGCTGTAGAGAAGTACGGCATTTTCTCCGCCTGGTACAAGGACGGCCCTGCCAGTGTGGGCAAGGTGGCCTGGCCTACAGGGATGATGCTGGCCTGCACCTTCAACCCGGCGCTGGCCTATGCCTTCGGCAGTGCCTGCGGCTGTGAGGCGGAACAGGAAAAGGTCAACAGTTGGCTGGCCCCGGGGCTGAACCTGATCCGCAACCCCATTGAGGGCCGGGCCTTTGAGTATTTCTCAGAGGACCCCTACCTCTGCGGGCTGTTCGGCACAAAAGTGGCCCAGGGGGCTATCGAGAACAACCGCGTCACCGTGTGCCCCAAGCACTTTGCCCTTAACGAGCAGGAAACCTACCGCCGGGGCAACGCCAAAAAGAATATCGACGCGGTGGACACCATAGTCAGCGCCAGGGCCGCCCGCGAGCTGTACCTGCGGCCTTTTGAAATGGTGATCACCCAGGCCAGGCCCCTGACGGTGATGACCGCCTTCAACAAGGTGAACGGCCTGTTTGCCGCAGGGAACCACGCCCTCTGCACGGAGATCCTCCGGGGGGAGTGGGGCTATGACGGCGTTGTAGTCACAGACTGGGGCGATATGGACTTTGTGGTGGACGGCGCCTACGCCATCCAGGCCGGCAACGACGTGATTATGCCCGGCGGCCCCCCGGTGATCGAGCAGGTGCTAAAGGGCTACGACGAGGGCCGGGTAGATTTGCTCCACCTCCGCCGTGCTGTTGCCCACCTGCTGCGCTTTCTGCTGGGCACGGTGGAGTACCGCTAATGTAGGACGTGCCGGGTAGGCTGGGCGGGCCCTGCGTCCCCCATGCATCGCGCTGCCCGGCCAAGATGTGGTGTACGCCCCAGCCGCATTTTCCCTAAAAGGGTGAACAGAGGCCCGCGTGGCCGTTGGTGCGCAGCCCGCCTCGTCCTCCCCCCTCAAAAAAACAGGAACCGTTTACGCGCAGCCGGCGGAAATGGTTCCTGTTTATACGGGCAAGCGGCGGGGGTCAGGCGTCCCGGCCACAGCACTTCTTGTATTTCTTGCCGCTGCCGCAGGGGCAGGGGTCGTTGCGGCCGATTTTAGGGCCCTTTACCACGGTCTTGGAGTTTTTCTGCTCCCGGTACAGCTCCTTGCGGCGCTCGGCGGGGAGCAGGGGTTCCCACTCAGGCAGGTTGTAGAGCCAGTCGGCCTTGGCCTCTACCATGTTTTTGTAAAGCAGTTCCTTGTCATAGGCCAG
>CANOFK010000207.1 GCA_947565265.1 uncultured Clostridia bacterium
TCGGCAATGGAATCCTTGATGCCGAAACCAGTGACCAGAAGGGCCGTACAGCCGGCAATGCCGGTGATGGTCATAAAGAACCGTTTCTTGTAGCGGAACAGGTTCCGTGCCGCGACCTTGTGGGTAAACTTCATCCGGCGCCAAAGGGGGGTAATGTGCTCCAGTAGGATACGCTTGCCGGCCTTTGGGGCGCGGGGCAGCATCAACTGGGCCGGGGACTCCCGCAGGGCGGCCCAGCAGGCGTTAAGGGTGGCTACCAGTGTGCAAAGGGTCGCGGCCACCGAGGACACCAACGCCAGCGTCCAGCTAAAGGGGGTGTAAATATCCGGCATAAAGTACATGATATTGTATGCGTTAAGAATGACCGTGGGGAAGAGCCACATACCGGCCGTTACCCCCAGCACACAACCCAACAGGCTGGCTGCGGCAGCATAAAGCAGGTATTTGGCGGCTATCTGGGCGGGGGAGTAACCCAGGGCCTTTAGGGTGCCGATTTGCAGGCGCTCTTCCTCCACCATGCGGGTCATGGTGGTCAGGGCCACCAGGGCAGCCACCAGAAAGAAGAACACCGGGAATACCTGGGCAATGGCCTCGATCTTGCTTGCATTGGAGTCATAGCTGGCAAAGCCCACATTGTCCTGCCGGTCAAAAATATACCATTCCCCCGGCTCTATGCTGTCAATCTCCTCTTGGGCGTTGTCCAACTCTTGCTGAGCGTCGGCCAGTTCCCGGTCAGCTTCCGCCTTGCCCTCGTCATATTCTGTCCAGCCCTCTGCCAATTCCTGTTTGGCGTCGGCCAGCTTGGCCAGGCCCTCATCATACTCCTTCTGGCCGTCGGCCAGTTCCTGCTCGGCCTGGGCCAACTGGGCCAGCGTGTCCCGCTGGGTGGTGTTTAGGGTGGCCTCGGCGCTATCTAGCTGGTTTTTCTGCTGGTTCAATGTTGCCTGCTGATTATTCAACTGGGCTGTCTGGCTGTTAAGGTTCGCCTGGTTCCGATCCAGTTCAGCCCGGCCGGCCTGTGCCTGGGCCAGCCGCTGCTGGTACTGGGCCAAGCCCTCTTCCAAAGCCGCCCGTGCCGCCGTGGAGTCTGTCCCCTGGGCGGCCAGTGCCTCCAGGCCGCTTTTTAACCCGGCAAAGGGGGCGGCAGCTTCGGGGGCCAACTGCTCCAGGGTGGCCAACAGTTCCAGCGCCGCCGCGTCAGAGTGGCCGGTTTCCGGCAGGCCAAGCTGGGCTGCCACTTGGAACAGCCCGGCCTTGCCTGCATCGATAGCATCCAGTTGGGCCTGTGTTTCGTCCAGCCGGGCCTTTGCCGTAGCCAGTTCCCGATCGCCCGCGTCTAACTGGGCATACCCGGCGGTAATCTGCCCCTGGGCTGCCGCTATCTGTTCCCGGCCCCGGTCAATCTGTGCCTGGTACCCACTGATCTGCGCCCGCCCGTCGGCGATCTGCTGCCGGGCATTGGCCGTCTCCCGTTCCAGGGTAGCCCGGCCCTCTTCCAGTTCCTTTTGGCCGTCGGCTAAGGCCTGCTTGGCGTCAGCCAGTTCTTTTTCGCCGTCGTCGATCTCCTTCTGGCCGTCCTCCAGTTTTTGCCGGGCGTCGGCCAGTTCCTGTTCTGCGTCGGCCTTGGCGTCTGCGAATTCCTGCCGGGCCTCTTCCAGTTCGCTGTTGGCCTCGGCCACGATCTCCTCATACCGCAGGGTAGCCCGTTCTTCCCCAAAGGGCTCCAGCCGCCCGGCGGCCTCGTCTACCAGCGCCTGATAGCCATCGTGCAGGGCGTTCAGTTCTGCGCCGCCGGTCAGGGTCAGGTAGGCAGCGGTATAATAGTCCTGAGAAAAACTCTCCGGCGGGGTGTAAAGCTTGAGGGCCAGGGTGCCGGTACCCGCGGTGGAGTGCTCCTGCTCCATAGAGATGTACAGGGCACTGCGCACTGTACCCACCACGGTAAATTTCCCGGCCAACCCTTCCGGGCCATCCTGGGGGGTAAGGGTCTGGCCGATCCAGTTGCTTTCATCTACCAGAGAACGGGAGATTACCACCACACACTCGCCGGCCTTTTCGGGCATACGGCCCTCCAGCAGTACAGAGGCGTTAAGCCGGGGCGCGTCCTGCTCCGGCAGGCTGTGCAGCCGGGTGGTCAGGGCGTCGCCCTCACTGGAAACCATGACCAGATCCGCATCGTAGGCAGGGGTAACGGCCGCAACCCCTTCCAGCCCGGCCAGAGCCTCCATATCCCCGGCGGTCAGGCCCAGGGTGGAAACCACCCGCAGGTCAAACATGGCGGTTTCGTCACAGTACCTGTCCAGCGTGACCCGCATATCCAGCGGTGAGGCCAGCACCCCGGCCAGAAAACCCGAACCCAGGGCTACAATGGCGAAAATCGCCAAAAACCGGGACAGGCTGCTGCGCACGGTACGTAGCACGTTTTTCGCATAGGAACGATTCATGTTACCCCTCCCTGTCTACCACTCGATCTCCTCCACCGGCGTGGGGTGGGGATTTACCTGGTTGGAAATGGCCCGGCCACTCTTGATGCGGATGACCCGGTCTGCCATAGCGGTCAACGCGCCGTTATGGGTGATGACCAGCACGGTGCGGCCGGTTTTACGGCAGGTGTCCTGCAAAAGGCCCAGTACGGCCTTGCCGGTGTTGTAGTCCAGCGCGCCGGTGGGCTCGTCGCACAGCAGGATTTTCGGGTTTTTGGCCAAAGCACGGGCAATGGCCACCCGCTGCTGTTCCCCGCCGGAAAGCTGGGAGGGGAAGTTCCGCAGCCTGTCCCCCAGGCCCACGTCCCGCAGGGTTTCGGCAGCGTCCAGCGGTTCCGGGCATATCTCGCTGGCCAGTTCCACGTTTTCCAGGGCAGTAAGGTTTTGCACCAGATTATAGAACTGGAACACAAAGCCCACCTCCAGCCGGCGGTAGGTGGTAAGCTGCCGGGCGTTGTAGCCGCTGATTTTTACGCCGTCCAGGGTAATGGTTCCCTCGTCGCAGGTATCCATGCCGCCCAGCATATTCAGCACGGTGGTCTTGCCCGCGCCGGAGGGGCCTACAATGATACAGAATTCCCCTTGCTCTACAAAGAAACTGATGTGGTCGGCCGCGGCAATGCGTTGCCCGC
>CANOFK010000208.1 GCA_947565265.1 uncultured Clostridia bacterium
GCGACACTGACGTGGCCGACGAGATGATGGCTTACACCAAGAACAACATCCTGATCCAGAGCGCACAGGCCATGCTGGCCCAGGCGAACTCTGTACCCCAGGGCGTGCTGCAACTGCTGCAGTAAGCTTTGCGGCAGGGCGCGTAGTTTTTGGCTTTGCACAACGAAATCATTTGCTAAACAGAGAAGGGACGGGCGTTGGCCCGCCCCTTTTCCTGTTATGCCCACGCGGCTTGCGAAACCGCCCGGAATGTGGTATACTGGGGGCAACCGAAAACTTTGCGAAAGGGAGGGGGAACTATGCCGGTTGTTGACCTGCATACCCATAGTACGGCCTCGGACGGCGAGTGCACGCCTACGGGGCTTGTGCGGCGGGCCAAGGCCAGGGGCCTTACCGCCATGGCACTGACCGACCACGACACCTTTGCCGGTACCCAGGAGGCGTTGGAGGCCGGGGAGGAGGCGGGTATCCGGGTGCTGCGGGGGATTGAACTGGGGGCCAAGGAGCACAAGAACCTGCATCTGCTGGGGTATGGGTTTTCCCCGGCGGACGAGGCCCTGACAGGGCTTTGCGCCGGCTTGCGGGAAGGGCGGAACGGGAGGAAGTTCCGCATACAAAGCTTTTTGGCGGAGAAGGGCGTGGACATCGACCTGGCAGAAGTGGAGGCCATGGCCGGGGGCAAGAACATCGGCAGGCCCCATTTTGCCAGGGTGCTGGTGCAGCACGGTTTTGTGCAGGACGTGCGGGAGGCCTTTGCGCGCTATCTTGACACAGAAGAGTACCAGCGCATCGAACGCCCCAAGCCCAGCGCGGAAGAGTGCGTTGCCACGTTGAAGGGGGCAGGGGCAAAGGTTTCGCTGGCGCACCCCTATCAACTGGGGATGGAGGATAGCGAGTTGGAGGCGCTGGTCCGGGCGCTAAAGGGCTATGGGCTGGACGCCATTGAGTGCTATTACCCGAAACATACCCCGGTGCAGCAAGCCTTTTACCTGGAGCTGGCCCGGAAATATGGGCTGTATGTGACAGGCGGCAGCGACTTCCACGGGGAAACGGTAAAGCCGGGGATTGAGTTGGCGCGCTTTGCACTGGATATCAGTTGGCTGGTTTGAATATGCAGGGTTGCGCCTGGGAGCCGGTTAGCGCAAAGAAAGCCCACCTGTTGGCATACAGGTGGGCTTTCTTGCGGGATGAACTACGCCGGGGTTTCCCTTACAGGGAGGATAACGCGGGAGGGATGCTGGGGCCCGGTCAGGACCGTCTGCCGGGCGGTTTGTACGTTGGCCTGCGTGGCCCAGCAGCCGGGGAGGTTGGGGTGGGCCGCGTACTGGGGGAAGTCGGACGAGGAGATATCCAGCCGGAGGCGGGAACCGGGCTGGAGCTGGTAGGCGGCAGCCCACATGGAGATGGTAAGTTTCCTGGTTTCACCGGGGATGTAGGGCGTTTCATAGGCCAGGGTGGTAATAGAGCCCCGGATGTGGTAGGCTTTCCCGTCCGGGGTGACTTCGATCAGCTTGGCGGTAAACGCGGTGTCTTCGGCGCTGCTTTGCACATAAAGCTCTACTTGGGCCTCGCCCAGCAGGGTCAACGCCGCCGGGAGGGGCGCGGAAAGGAAACTGACCACATCCGGCCGCCAATCGGGTTCGGGTTGCAGGAGGCTGCCTACATCCTGGGAACTGGCGAACAGGGACTCGGCCCCATGGGAGGGGACAGGGTCATGGGGGTCATAGGTATAGCTGACCGTGCCCCCGGCGCCCGGCTGGGGGCATAGGGCGCGGGTCGCCGCGTCCAGCAGGAACAGCCGCCGGGTTTGCGGGCGGGGGATGTCCCGGAAAGACTGCCAGGTATCTTCGCCGGTGATATACAGGTCTACCCGGCGCTGGGGGCGTTTCTTTTCCAGAAGGGTTTCCCCAAACCAGTCCAATACCTGGTGCACCTCTTGATTGCGCAGGTCTTTTTGGATCCTGCCATCAGCACAGGGCTGGAAACTGTGGTTCCAGCAGCCGACGATCAGCCGGCTATGGGCCGCTGCCGCCGGCGAGAGGTTCTCAAAGGATTGCAGCGCGCTGCCAAGATGGTGGTCGTACCAGCCCTCTACTATGCAAACCGGGACGGCCAGCTTGCTAGGGGCATCGGACATAAAGCGCCAAAAACCCTGGTTCCAGTAAGGGTTCCCCCGGTGGGTGTTGGTGACCCATTCCCGGTACCAGGGCAGCTTGCCGCCCCAAAGCGCCTGGTCTACTTCCACATGGGGGCGGTACCGGCAGGACTCCAAATAGCCGGCCTGGATTTCCCGCCCGGCATTCCCCATAGCCCATGCGGTGAGGATATCATGGCGGAACAGGCCGCTTTGGTAGGCGGAGGTGAAACGCTCGGTACCATAGTGGGAGAGCAGCATGGACTTAGCCTTAGGCGGCAACACCCCGGTAATAGCCCAGCCGGTGGAGGCCAAATAGGAGCAGCCCCAATAGCCGATACTCTCTACCCAGGCGAGCCCATCTGCCCAGCGGATAAAAGCGGCCCCGTCCGCGGGCTCATTTACGTTGGGTTCCCATTGGCCTTCCGAGCCGCCGGTACCCCGGCAATACTGGCAAATGTAGGCATAGCCCCGTTTGGCCAGTTCCCGGCCGTGGATACGGTAGGCCTCATGGGCCATAGGGTAGCAACTGCGCTGGACAATGGCAGGCCAGGGGCCTGTCCCCGCGGGCCGGAACCAGAAAGTCCGCAGGCGGGCCCCGTCCGGGCAGGGGATATAGTCCTCCCCTTCCTCCACGGCGGGGTATTGCACAGGCACAGGGGAGCTTGCGTAGCTGTCCAGGATGGCTTGCAGCCGTTTATCCATACAGGTGGCCTCCTTATAGGGTGATACTGCCGGTTAACACTGCCACGGCCAGCATGGCCAGGGTGAGCGCGAAGGCAAAGGGAATGGTCTTTTTTTGATGCTCGCCCAAATCCACCCCGGCTAGGCCCACCAGCAGGAAGGTGGCGGGGGAGAGGGGGGACACCGGGAAACCCGTGGTCATCTGCCCCAAAATGGCCGCCCGGCCAACCATCAAGGGGTCGACCCCAAAGCCTTTTCCGGTTTCTCCCAAAATAGGCAGCACGCCGTAGT
>CANOFK010000209.1 GCA_947565265.1 uncultured Clostridia bacterium
GTTTTTGGGATTGGCAGGAGGTATCGGGCGGCCGTTCCTTTATGAATAACTCCGCGCAATGAAGAACAGCCGTGGGAACCGGAAGATCACTTCGCCGTTTGCCTGGATGGGGTACGCCTCCTTTACCTGCCGGTAAATTTCATAGTAAAACCCGTCCCTGGCCTCTTCGTCCACCGCTGCGTCCAGGTAGGGTTTTAACCCTGTGGAGCTGTACCACTCCATAATGGCCGCATGGCCAGGCAGACGGTGCATATACACGGTTTGCCACATGGTGAAGTCCTCGGCGGTTTCGGCCAGCAGGTCAAAATACTCTTCTGCCCGCAACGTGTAAAAATGCCGGTGATAGGGCACCCGCTCCCGCCACTGGGGCAACTCCACAGTGCGTGCAATGATTTGATGGATGGGCTCGTCAAAATTTACCGGCACCTGGACCGCCAGCGCCCCGCCGGGGCACAGGTGATCCATCAGCCGTGGCAGCAGGGTTTGGTGGTCCGGCACCCACTGTAAGCAGGCATTGGAAAAGATCAGGCCGTAGTCTGTTGGCAGGCTGTCAAGGCCGGTGCTGATGTCACACTGTTGGAAGTGCAGCGCCGGGTGTTCCCGCCGGGCTGTTTCAATCATGGCAGCGGAAGAATCCACCCCAGTAACCTCCATATAGGGGAAGAAGTTGCACAGCACTTGGGTGCTGTTCCCTGGGCCACAGCCCACGTCCAGGGCACGGCTGGCCGCTATTTCAATGCGTGCAGCCAAGTCCCAGGCCGGTTGCGTGCGTTCCTTTTTGAATTTCAGATATTGCTGCGGGTTCCAGTCAGACATAACAAGCATCCTTTCCTGTTGGTTTCAGCCCCAGCCTGGCAGTCCCTCCGGGCGGCCCGCCGCGCAAAACAAAAACCCCGGATACTTCCCAAAAGAAAGCATCCGGGGCGAAAATCCAAAGATTTACGCGGTACCACCCGTGTTTCGCCCTGGCTTGCACCAAAGCGCTCATAGCCTCCGACAAGGCCGGGTGTATAACGCCACCACACGTCCTGGGCCTACTGGGCCAACCCAAACCGGGCTGCTTTTCCGCCAGGCAACTCAGGGATCAGTATACGCGCCACACCGCCTGCCTGCTCACACCACCCGCAGGCTCTCTGTAAAGCCGCCATGCCGCCTTCTTCCCGTCACAGTTTTTCCTGTTATTCGTCTATTATAGCCGATGTCCTTTCCTTTGTCAAGGGCGATTTTGCGCGGGAGTTTATGGAAACCTGATGGCCCCTTGGCAGCCGGGCTCGCCACGCAAATTGCCCATGCCCCCAATAGCCGGCCACTCCCTGTAGCAGCCATATGTTGACAGCCATACCGGCGTATGCTATAATAGACGAAATATTTTGAAGGAGGGGCTGCTATGACGCTGAAACTTTACGGTACACCTGGCGATTTTTTAGAAGAAAACAGAGGTTATCTGGAGGCTAACGAGGCTGTTACACAACTGAACCGGGGTAATGCGCAGGCCAACGCCACGGCGGACTGCCACCCCGGTTTGCTGTTTGGCAGATATGAGCAGGCGGGCCAGGTGTTGCTGCTGTTCGGCCATACAGCTCCCTGGAACCTGTGCCTAAATGCGCCGCCGGCGGCCGGGGAGGCGGCCGGCATGGCTGCGGCCGCGCTGGCGGGCTACCTGCGGGAGCGGGGGGAGGAAATTGCCGGGGTAACAGGGGGAGAGCATCTCTGCGTCCCCTTTATCAAGGCGTATGGCGGCAGTTTCCGGCTACAGAGCGCGATGGACATTATGATCCTGGAAAGACTGGTGGAACCGCCCCCGGTGGCAGGACGGGTGCGCAAGGCGGTGCCAGCGGACACGGAAACCATTGCCCGTTGGATGTGCTGCTTTATGGCAGAGGCGCTACAGGAGGAATGCGAACTCGCCCAGCGGCTGGAAACCGACGGGGCCCGCATTGCCGAAGGGAAGGTGTGGGTAATGGAGGACAGCAGCGGGCAGTTGGTTTCCACGGCCCGCACCTCCAGGGAAACCCCCAGCGGGGTATGTGTCAGCGCCGTATATACCCCGCCCGAATACCGGGGGCAGGGCTACTGCCAGAACACCGTAGCCGCCCTGTGCCGGGCGGTGCTGGCAGGCGGGCGGCGGTTCTGCAGCCTGTTTGTGAACAGGCAGAACCCTATCTCCAACCGGGTATACAGGAAGATCGGGTTTACGGTATGGGAGGATTGCAGCCAGTATAAGCTGGAGGACGGATGCCACTGACCGGGGAACATACAAAAAGCCCTACCCTCTCCTGTGCCGGGAGGGTAGGGCTTTTAATAAAAGAGGGTTCTGGGCAAGGGCTGTCAAGCGGCCGGGGCAGCCTCTGTGCCCAGGGTTACTTCCGTTACCTGGGCGGTGCCGTCTAAAATCAGGCTGGCCCGGTGGCGGGGGAGGCCGCCATACTCTACCATCAGTTCTACTACCTGGCGCTGTCTTTGCCGGGCAAGGTCAGGGTTTTCGTTTAAGTCGTACACCGAGGGGGCGTTGGGGATACCAGCCAACAGGGTGCATTCGTTGTCATCCATTTCGCCAGGGGTCTTGTGGAAGTAGGCCTGGCTGGCGTCGCCCACGGTGTAGCAGCCGCTGCCAAAATAGATGCTGTTTACATACAGTTCCAAAATTTCCTCTTTGGTGAAATCATGCTCCAGTTTCCAGGCCATAAATACCTCGGCAGCTTTGCGGGTAAATTCCTTCTCCTGGGTGAAATAGAGGTTTTTTGCCAACTGCTGGGTAATGGTGCTGCCACCCTCGGCAAAGGACAGGGTGCATATGTCATGGTAGATGGCCCGGCCAATGGCGATAAGGTCCAGGCCGTTGTGCTCATAAAAACGGTGGTCCTCTACGGAAACCACGGCGGTCAGGTAAGTTTCCGGCAACTGGCCAATGGGGGTAAAGCCGGGCTGTTGCCGTATCTGCCTGGCGGCGGTTTGGGTGGGCAGGTTTTCCAGCGCGGCGGTATACAGGAAGTACCCGCGCATTGCCACCGCGCCTGCCGCCAGTACGCAGGCCACAAACAGGGCAAGGAATGTGTTCCGGATGTACAATGCAACGGTCCGTTTCTTTTTGGTTTTCATATCA
>CANOFK010000210.1 GCA_947565265.1 uncultured Clostridia bacterium
GCTGGCGGGGATTCTTAAGGGGCAGCGCCCCTTAAGCCCCCGCAGCGTAACGCCCTTAAAACAAAAAACGCGGTCCCCCCAAACCTTCCGGGGGGCGCTGCGTTTTTTGTCTATATACCGGCACAACGGGGCCGCTGGGCGGGTCCAGCGCCGCCACAGCGCTGGCGGGGATTCTTAAGGGGCAGCGCCCCTTAAGCCCCCGCAGCGTAACGCCCGCGCAGCCGAATGGCCGCACTTCTCGCAGCGGTAGATCAGCCACACGTCCAGCCGCCGCCCGTTGGCGTTCACCCTAAACTTCCCCTCGCAGGCAAACCGCTGTTTCTTCCCACACCCCCCGCACCGGCGGAGGACCCGGCACAGCCCCTTTTGCCCGGGTTGCCCCTTTTGTTGTTTTCGTTGATTTTGCCGTCTTTCACCTTTTGCATAGCTCATAGCGCTTATCTTGGGAACACACCTGCGCCGGCTATTGCATCTATTTGCCTATGTACTTACTATACGTACTTCAAAGGCTTTCTTCCTGGTTCCTTTTCTCCTTATACTGATTTGCAATAGCCACGCTACGCAAACCGCTGGGGTTCTCTTCCTTTGAAGGCTAGCTCACTTCCTTTTCATTTAGCTAAATAAAATCTGTCCCCTATCTGGGCCAGCCATCCACGTTTCACCATGATCCGGGTCACCCTTGGGAACCCCCTGGGGTTAAAAACGCCGGCCTGTTCAAAGGTAACGGCAGTTTGGGGCGAAACAGCCCCGCAACGGCGCAGTTTCTTCAGGATGTAGTTCGGCGCATCAGCAGCACTGGTACCATGTTCCATATCCCCCCTCTCTCATGCTCCCGCCTACTTCGCGGCCACACGCCTTACTCCTTATTTGCCGGCAGGCCCCCGCCGCCTTCCTGGCTTGTCCGGCTGTCCGGCCCACCGGCCTCCCCCTCCCGGCAGATCGCCGCAAAGGTATACCCGCCCAGTTCCCGGCGCACCATACCGCTCACCTGTTCGTAGATGGTATGCAGCCTGCAATGGGCCCGGCCGCAGCTATAGGCCTCTTCCTGGCAGCGGCTGAGCATATACGGCCCCTCCACGCTCTCTATCACCTGCAAAAGGGTGATCTCCCCCGCGGGCCGGGCCAGGCAGTATCCCCCCTTGGCCCCTTTAAACGAGCACACCAGCCCTTCCTTCACCAGCCCCCGCAATATCTTCAGGCAGAACCGCATGGGCACCTGCATTTTTTCCGAGATCGTCCCCGCGTCCTGGCGGCCCTGGTTCCGGGTCAGGTATTCCACAATCCTCACGGCGTAGTCCGCCTCCAACGTCATTACCATGCCATTTCTCCGTTTCCGCTCCGGCCTAAGGGGCCTGTTCTCCGCCTTCGGGCCATGCTCATGGGCAGGGGCCGTCCACACGGGCTCAATGGTCAAAGGCCTCCGCGTCCCACTCCAACACCGTGCCGGTGGCTCCGTCTATCGCAAATTCATATTCCATTCCGCCGAACAGGATCTCCCCTTCATACACGGTCCGTCCGTTCTCCCATTCTGTCTTAAACCGCACAATATCCTCCGCCGACGCCCCCGGCACCTTTGCCAGGGCGATATCTTTGGCCTCTTCCATAGAAATAGGCTCCTGCCCAGGTGTCTGTGCCGACTGCTGGGTAGGCGCCGCTCCGGGGGCGTCCTCCCGCTCCCAGGCCAGCACCTCTCCGCTCGCCGCGTCTATCTCATAGTCATACGCCACCCGGTCCCCGGTCACAAACTCTATCTCATAGACCTGCCGCCCGTTCTCCCGGTCCAGTTTCACTTTGGTAAAGTCCACCTCCCCGGCAGAGAACTGCCCATGGGCCAGGGCCTGTTCCTTTGCCTGTTCTTCCGTCAGCAGCCCAGGTTCCCCGGCAGGCACAGCGCCGTTCTCCCAGGCAGGCGGCTGCGCGGTAGGGCCGCCCGCCTCCCAAACGCTTTCCCCCTGCCGGGAGGATGCATTCTCCCGCGCCTGGGAGGCCCCTTCCCCGCCCGCCAGGATGGCGCCCCCATCCACAGGGGCCTCACATCCTGCCAGGAGGAAGCCCATCAGCAGCGCGCAGAGCCCGCCGCCCAGCCTTTTGTACATCCCTCTCATAAGAACTCCCTCCCGCCTTTCCTCAGTCCAGAAAATCCTTCAGCTTTTTCGAGCGGCTGGGGTGCCGCAGTTTCCGCAGGGCCTTGGCCTCTATCTGGCGTATGCGCTCCCTGGTCACGTTAAATTCCTTCCCCACCTCTTCCAGGGTACGGCTCCGGCCGTCCTCCAGCCCAAAGCGCAGCCGCAGCACCTTTTCCTCCCGGGTGGTCAGCGAGTCCAGCACATTGCCCAAGGTTTCCTTCAGTAGCGTGTGGCTGGCCGCGTCCTGGGGGGCCGGGGCCTCGTGGTCCTCGATAAAGTCCCCCAGGTGGCTGTCCTCTTCCTCGCCAATGGGCGTTTCCATGGACACCGGCTCCTGGGCCACCCGCATAATCTCCCGCACCTTGTCCACCGGCATCTCCAGTTCCTCGGCAATCTCATCGGCGCTGGGCTCCCGGCCGTTCACGTGCAGCAGTTGGCTGTTGGCCTTTTTCACTTTGTTGATGGTTTCCACCATATGCACCGGTATGCGGATGGTGCGGGCCTGGTCGGCAATGGCCCTGGTGATGGCCTGCCGGATCCACCAGGTGGCGTAGGTGGAAAACTTAAAGCCCTTGGTGTAGTCGAACTTCTCCACCGCCTTGATAAGCCCCAGGTTCCCTTCCTGGATCAGGTCCAGAAAGTGCATCCCCCGGCCCACATAGCGTTTGGCAATGCTCACCACCAGCCGCAGGTTGGCCTCCGAAAGGCGCTTTTTGGCGGCCTCGTCCCCGTTGTTGATGCGCACCGCCAGCTCCACCTCTTCTTCGGGGGTCAGCAGGGGCACCCGGCCAATCTCCTTCAAGTAGACCTTCACCGGGTCGTCAATGGCAATGCCTTCGCCCCCCTCCAGTTCGGCCACCTCGCTGGTTTTCACCAGGTCGGCGTCGTCCAACTGCAACATATCAAAGTCCTCTACAATCTCCACGCCCTGGCTCTCCAGCGTGTCGTAGAACTTCTCTATCTGTTCCGGGTC
>CANOFK010000211.1 GCA_947565265.1 uncultured Clostridia bacterium
GAGTGGAGAGAGAACTTGCTTGGGTAATGTGGTAAAGTGATTGTGAGAGCGAGGGTGGGGGAGTTTGGTTAGGTGACTTGGTAAAGCGGGAGCGGGAAGAGTGGAGAGAGAACTTGCTTGGGTAATGTGGTAAAGTGATTGTGAGAGCGAGGGGTGAGGGAGTTTTGTTGGGTGATTGGGTGAAGTAGGCGTGGGGATGGTGCGTTGAGGGGGGACAGCGTTTTGGCTGCACTGGGTGAGCCGGCGGGGCCGGGCTGCGTGGGCTGTGCGGAGGGATTCCGGGCGGCTGGGAGGCAGGGCCGGGCGTTGGTGTAGGTGGTGCTGCCATCGACGGAGATATGGGGCGCTGGGTTCGGCCATCGGGCGCATGGTGCGTATGGCTGGGGCTGGGGCGGAGATGGTGAGGGCCATCACCCGGAAGGGGATTGCGGTGGGGCGCTGGCTTTGGAGATAAAGGACGGGGCTGGGACGTTCGTCCTGTGGCGATGTGGCGGTTCGGCTGGTTGAGAGAATCGGGCGGAGTTGGCCCGGAAAAAGGAGAGGTTTGCCATGAAAAACGATATTGACTCTATTTTGAACTCGATGTTCCGGGACGGCAGGCTGCAGATGAAGAGCCCTGCCGCCAAAGAGGCGGAAAAGGCCGTGGACGCGGTGCAGAATGCCCAGTTGGACATGGCGGCCTCTTTGCAGGAGAGCATTGCCCGGATGACCAAGGAGGCCCAGGCCGATATGGAGGACTTGCAGCGCCACCTGAAACTGGACGGGGTGGAGGGCCCCGCCGGCAACGGGGGCAACGCCCAGGATTTGGACGCGGCCTTTGAGGTGGCCCGGCAGGAAACGCTGGCCCAGGTGCTGGGGCAGGAAACCTTTGTAAACGGCCTGGTATTGGCCTTTAAACGGCCTTTTGTGGCCGGTACCCATGGGGACGCCCCCTGGTGCCGGGCCGCGCTGCTGGGCAAGCCGGGCACGGGCAGGCGCAGCGCGGTGCGGGCGATGGCGGCCTCTTTGGGGCGGCAGGGGGTGCTGAAAACCCCGAAGGTGACGGAAGTGGATTTGGCGGCCTACGGGGCGCCGGGCTCGGAAAAGCTGTTTGTGCAGGATCTGTACGCGGCTTTGAAGGGCGGGGCCTCGGCGCTGGTATTTACCCGGTATGAGAAATGCCACCCCTCGGTACTGCCCATGGTGGCGGCGCTGTTTTCTTCGGGCAGCGTGCCCCTGCCGGGACGCTATGCCGAACAGAAGGGCCTGCTGGTGGAGGTGGGCACGGCGTTGGCGCCCGGGGCGGTATCGAAATTGCCGGCAGGGGGCAGGTACCTGTTTTTGCTGGGGGGCGAGCAGGAGGCCCGGCTGGTGGGGGCCCTGGGCGGGGAGGTGGCCGCCGGGCTGGACGACCTGCTGTGTACCGGGGAATTTACCCAGGAGAGCCTGTGCCATATTGCCGGGGCGGCGCTGAAAGACCTGTGCCTGCGGACGGAAAAGCAGTTGGGCTGCCGGTTGTCTTACGGGCAGCCGGAGGTGGAGGTGTTGGCATCGGCCTATAACAGGGAGCAGGGGGCGGCGGCCATTGGCGGGGCGGCCCAGACCCTGTACAAGGCCCTGAGCGAGGAAAAACTACGCAAGGGCTTACGGGCCCCGCTGACCGCCCAACTGAAGGCCGGGGACGGGGCGCTGGCCATTGACTACCAAGGGGGGAATGTGTCCGGCAGGGTGGAGCCACCGGCGAAGAGCGGGGTGGGCAATCAGGCGGAAATAGAGGCGGTGAAGGAGGAGCTGGCGGATATTGTGGGGCTGGCCAGCGTGAAGGACTATATCTTGTCGCTGGAGGATAACTTTCTGATTCAGCAGTTGCGGCGGCAGCGGGGGCTGAAGGCGGAGGCACCCTCGATGCATATGATCTTTACCGGGAACCCGGGCACCGGCAAGACAACGGTGGCGCGGATTGTTTCCCGGTACCTGAAGGCCATTGGCGTGCTGGGGGGCGGGCAACTGGTGGAGGTGACCAGGGCCGACCTGGTGGGCCAGTATGTGGGGCATACCGCGCCGCTGACCCAGAAAGCGATACAGTCGGCGCTGGGGGGCGTGCTGTTTATTGACGAGGCCTATGCCCTGTACCGGGGCAGGGACGACAGCTTTGGGCTGGAGGCCATCGACACACTGGTGAAGGGTATGGAGGATAACCGGGACAGGCTGGTGGTGATTTTGGCCGGGTACTCCAGGGAGATGGAGGAGTTTTTGACCGCCAACTCCGGGCTGCGCTCCCGGTTCCCTAATGTGATCGAGTTTCCGGACTATTCGGCCCAGGAACTGCTGGACATCACCAAGAGTATAGTGGCCGGGATGGGCTACCGGCTGGACCCCGGCTGCGACCAGCCTTTGCTGGGCTATTATGAGGCCATGCAACTGACCGGCGACCCACGGGTTAACGGCAACGGGCGGATGGCACGGAACCGCGTGGAGGCCGCCGTGATCGCTTGCTCCCGCCGGAACGTCAAAACCCCGGAGGATCAACGGGACTTGGAACTCTTGCTGCCCGCCGACTTTGGCTTTTAGGCTTGGGCTGGCGCTGAAGGTCTTGGGGGCGCTGCCCCCAAACCCCTGCAAGCTTTTTGAAAAAAGCTTGACCAAAAACGCAAGGGGGGCGGGGTGTGGCGCCCTCTTTTGGCGGTTGGGCCGGGGGACGTTTTAGATCTTGGGGGCTTGCGCTCAAGGTCTTGGGGGCGCTGCCCCCAAACCCCTGCAAGCTTTTTGAAAAAAGCTTGACCAAAAACTCAAGGGGGGCGGGGTGTGGCGCCCTCTTTTGGCGGTTGGGCCGGGGGGCGTTTTAGGTCTTGGGGGAGTTGCCCCCAAACCCCCGATTTTTTTGTTTTTTTGGTTGGTGACTTTGGGGTGGGCGGAGAGTGGGGGGATTTCTCTTTGCTTGGGGGACTTTCCGTTGCAGGGAAAAGAAAAAGAGAAACAGAAAAAAGAAAAAAGAAAAAAGAGAGCGGGGGCCTGAGGGGGCCCGCTCTCTTTTTGGGGGGAGGGAAGTAAAACAGCATAAAGTTTAGGGCCGCCCTTTTTAAAGGGCGGTGGGTCCAGGGCAAAGCCCTG
>CANOFK010000212.1 GCA_947565265.1 uncultured Clostridia bacterium
GCCTGTGCGGCCTTGGCAAGGAGATGCCGGGGGGACGAAACTATTAAGCAGAAACGAGGGACAGAATTGACCAGTAAACAGCGGGCGTATTTGCGCTCTTTAGCGGTGGAGCAGGACACGATATTACACGTAGGCAAGGCCGGGCTGGGGCCGGAGGTGTTCCGGCAGGCGGACGAGGCCCTGGAAAAGCGGGAACTGATTAAGGGGCGTATTTTGCCGGACACCTGCCCGGAAACGCCCAGGGACGCGGCGGAGAAGATCGCCCAGGCTACCCGCAGCCAGGTGGTACAGGTGATTGGCAGCCGGTTTGTACTGTACAGGCCCCGACGCAAGGACCCGAAGATCGTGCTGCCCAGGCCATGAGGACGGCGGTTTACGGCGGGACCTTTGACCCGATCCACCGGGGGCATTTGCATATTTTGGAAGAGTTTATGGGGCGGCTGGGGCTGGAGCGGGCGCTGCTGATACCGGCCGGGCTGCCCCCTCATAAGCAGGTAAGCCATTTGGCCCGGCCGGAGGAACGGGCTGCCATGTGTGAGATAGCGGCCCAAAGCCTGCCAGGGCAGGTGGAGGTGTGCCGCATGGAACTGGAGCGGCCGGGCAAAAGCTTTACCGCCGATACCCTGGCGGCGCTGGAGGTATTGTACCCGGCGGACACCTTTTACCTGCTGATGGGGGAGGATATGTTCCTGACGGTGGACAGGTGGCACGACGCGGGGGGGATTTTCCGCCGGGCGGTGCTGTGCGCCTCGCCCCGCAGCGGGGAGGGGCTGGCACGCCTGCGGCACAAGCAGCGGGAACTGGAAAAGCTGGGGGCCCGGTGCGCGGTGGAGGATATCCCTTTTTGGGATATATCTTCTACCAGCGTACGGGCTTTGGCCAGGGAGGGGGCGGACATTGCCGCCCTGGTGCCGGCGGGGGTGGCGGATTATATCGCCGCCCACCGGCTGTACGGGGCGGGCCCGGATCAGGTAAAAGGGAGGCGGATGGATTGACCTATCAGGACTATACGGAAGAGGTGAAAAAGCACCTGACGGAAGGGCGCTTTTACCACAGCCAGTGCGTAGCGGCGTGCGCTGCCCGGCTGGCCGGGCAATACGGCGCGGATGTGGAAAAGGCCCGGCTGGCGGGCATCCTCCACGATATTATGAAGGACACGGCGCCGGAAGGGCAGTTGAAAATCATAGAGAAATATGGTATTATGCTGACAGAGGCCCAGCGGCGCAATACCAAGCTGTGGCACGCGGTGTCCGGCGCGGCCTATGTGGAGTATGTGCTGGGCCTGGGCGACCGGGAGATATTGGACGCCATTGCCTGCCATACCGGGGGCAAGGCTGGGATGGGCCTTTTGGACAAGGTGCTGTTTGTGGCGGACTATATCTCCGCCGACCGGGATTACCCCGGCGTGGAGGGGCTGCGGCAGCTAAGTGCCAGCAGCCTGGAGGCGGTCATCATAGAGGGCATTGCCTTTACCATACCGGAACGGATGGGGCAGCGGCTGACGCTGGAGCCCCGGTCCATAGAGGCCTATAACGAGGCCCTTTGGACGCTGGAGGAGAGGAAGGGGAAAGCGTAGGCGGGGCGCGGTTTTAAGCGGCCCCTGCGCCCCTTGTGCCGCCTCTGGGCGGGAGGTATAGGAAACACACTTGAAAATCGGCAGACACTGATTTTCAAGCTGGGCGGCTGTGCCGTCTGGTTCAAAAGAGGCCTCGACCCGGCAGGGCGCCCGGCTATAGGCCGTGAACTATATTTGGGAAAGGAACGTGGCGTATGAACGCGTATGAACTGGCAAAACAGGCGGCCCGGCTGCTGGACAGCAAAAAGGCCGAGAACATCAGCGTGATAAAAATTGACGAGATCTCCAGCCTGGCGGACTATTTTGTGATTGCCACAGGCAGGGGGAGCACCCATGTGCGCTCCCTCTCGGACGAGCTGGAACAGAAACTGAAGGAGCAGGGCGTGGCCCCGGCCCGGGTGGAAGGGTACCGCTCGGACAGTTGGATACTGCTGGATTACACCGAGGTGGTGGTGCATATGTTTACCCAGGAGGCCAGGGACTTTTACGACCTGGACCGGCTGTGGGTGGACGGGGCCAAGGTGGACTGGCAGGATAAAGGGGAGGCTTAGGCCACCATGGTGACCAAAAGGCAAGAGGAACTGCTGGAAAGCTTTTTGTGTGGGCTGGAGCCGGAACAGGCTGCGGTGTACCGGGAACTGGCCCGCTACCTGGAGGGGATGGGCTATAGCCCCAAAAAGCAGCGGTCGGCCATTGTGTTTACGTGCCCCTGGCACGGGAAACAGTTGGCCAAGCTGGGGTTTGACAAGAAGGGGGCGCCCTTTTTTGCCCTGCGCTTTTCCGCCTGCCGGGGGTATTCCCGGCGGTTTGAGGAGATTGTAAAGGCGGCGGTGGGCAAGGAGAAACACCGGGAACCCGCCTGCATGGCGGCGGACCCGGAAAACTTTTGCAAGGGCCCGGCGGAACAGCGGGTGTATACCTATGTTTCCCCCGGCGGGGAGAGGCGCTGCCTGTGCGGCGCGAAGGCCCTGGCGATACCGGGCCTTGGCAGGGAGGATGTGCCGGAGGTAGAACGCCTGATGGAGGAGGAACACCGCTTTTTGATGCAGTATGAGGCGCAGCCACAGGCTGCGGCCGGCAGGGACGAAATTTAAACCGCAAGGCCGGCGGCCGCGCGGGAAAGGATGATGTAAAGTGAAATATGACCATAGGGCTGTGGAGCCCAAATGGCAGCGGGCATGGGAAGAGGCAGGCGTGTTCCATGCGGAGGAAAAATCGGCGAAACCTAAGTTTTACGCTTTGATCGAGTTCCCGTACCCTTCGGCGCAGGGGCTGCACGTGGGGCACCCCAGGCCCTACACCGCCCTGGACGTGGTGGCCCGCAAGCGCCGGATGCAGGGCTATAATGTGCTGTACCCCATTGGCTGGGACGCCTTTGGCCTGCCCGCGGAGAACTATGCCATTAAGAACCATGTGCACCCGGAGGGCATCACCCGGCAGAACATTGCCAATTTTACCCGGCAGATCAAGGCGCTGGGCATCTCCTTTGACTGG
>CANOFK010000213.1 GCA_947565265.1 uncultured Clostridia bacterium
AACTCATACCGTACGGCAGTCAGCCTTTCCTCCAATGCCAGGATATCCTCCAGGCTTTCGGCTTTCCCTAAAAGCTCTAACAGGCGCTCCTGCTCTACGCGCAGAGCATCCCGGTGGCTTTGGGTATCTACATATTGAAGGGTTACGTCCTCCTCGCTTGTAGAGCGCTGAAGGACATTGCAATTCTCCCCCACCGCACTGAGAAAATCTTCCAGCTTGTCTGCGGGCACCCGTAGTGCCAGGTAGCAGTTTCGCCGCTCGTTCCGGCCGGCATAGATCTCAGAATTTTCCACATAGCCTCCGGCCTCAGCCAAACGGCCGTGTAGCCAGGCCAAAAAACCGTCATAGTCCTCTGATTCGGCCTCCATATGTACGGTGGTAATCAACTTGCGGCCGGAGCGGGCCGAGGACGTCCCGGTTTCTTCTATCGTGTCCCCCTCCCCATAAGGAGAAAGATCCCCTTCACTGGCACTGGCTCCCGCAGCCGACATCCGCTCCGCATAGTCTTCGTTGTATGCCCCTTCTGCTGCGCTTGACACGCTGCCGGTGGTTTCCGCACCTGCGCTGCCCTTCCCGCCACACCCGGCAAAGCTTATCACCATAAGCAGGGCCAGTGCCCAAACCAGCCAAGTTCCCCGTTTGTTCCCCATGATCCCCTCTCCCTTCACAAACAGCAGTTTTATTTACAGTATAGCAGGTTGTGAAGGTTTTTTCAAGCAAAACAGCCAAATTGTAATCGAAGGTTACAGCATTGTTATAGAATGGGGCGATCGTTCAGAATTTGACCTTTTGCTTACGGTTTGCACCCAAAATACCGCCGATAGCCCCGCTGAGCAGGACAGCCGCGCCTTTACCGGCACTGGCCGGGCCGGGCTGGCCCTGAAACAGCAAAAACGTCACCAGGCCGGCGCACAGCAAAAAGACCAACCCTGCTGCAAGCCCCAGCAGCAAGCCTTTTTCCCGCATGGATAGGGCGGTAAAAAAGCCGGACAGGAACACAGCCCCACAGGCAATCAAAGTTGTGATAAGGGGCAGGGCGCCCCTGGGCAGGCTGCCGCTACGGCATACCACAAAGGCAGCCACAGAAAGCAGTAGCATAGAAACTGCCGCGGTCAGGACGGACGAAAGTATCAAGGCTTTAACCCATTTCATAACAAAAAGACCTCACAGCTCTTAGTATTCACCGGTTATGGGAAATACATATGAGCCGTGGGGCCTTTTTATTCCTGCTTTAGGGCCTGCCGGCTTACCGGGGCCCATTTATACCAAATAACTAGGCGTCGTCCTCGTGCACGGTATCCACGCTACCAATAGCCCAGCGCTTGATCCTCAGCTTGGACTTATCACTGCCAGTTTCGATAATGACGGAATCGGACTCCTCCTTTACCGCCACAATGCGCCCGCAAATACCCCCAATGGTGGTGATCTCATCACCCACCTGAGCATTTTTGCGCATTTCTGCCTCTTTTTTCTTCTTTTTGTTCTGGGGGCGGAAAAAGATGAAATACAGCGCTACGAAGAACAGGCCGTAGACCAAAATCATCACGATCAGGCTCATGCCTCCGCCTGCACCTGCGGCGGCAGCGTCCAATAGCTTTAGGTTGTACATCTTGTGTGAACACATCCCTTCCAATGATTACTACTGATTATATCAGGAAAACCCCCAATATGCAAGCGCTTTCTGGAAGGATTTTTCCGGCGGCTAAATCCGGCGGCCCAGCACCTCCACATTTTCCCGGTAAAAGCTTGCAAAGCACCCTTCGTCCAGGGCATCCCGTATCTTTTCCATTAGGTGGTTGTAGAAGTATAGGTTGTGCATCACCGTCAAGCGCATGGCCAGCATCTCCCCTGCCTTGAACAGGTGGTGGATATAGGCACGGCTGAACTTTTGGCAGACCGGGCAGCCACAACTGGGATCCAGCGGGGTTTCGTCCAGCACATATTTGGCGTTCAGGAGGTTGCGTACCCCCTCACTGGTAAAGGCGTGGCCATGGCGGGCATTGCGGGTAGGCATTACACAGTCGAACAGGTCCACCCCCCGATACACCGCCTCTAAAATATTGACCGGGGTGCCTACCCCCATCAGGTAGCGGATCTTATCCACAGGCATATAGGGCTCAATAGCCTCAATCACCGCGTACATCTCCGGGGCAGGCTCCCCTACCGCCAGGCCGCCAATACCGTAGCCGTCCAGGCCCATATCCGCGATCCGTTTCATATGCTCTATCCGCAAATCCGTATAGGTACAGCCCTGGTTGATGCCGAACAGCAGTTGGTGGGGGTTCAGGGCGCCCTCCTGGGCGTTGAGCCTGGCCATCTCCACTTTGCAGCGTTCCAGCCAGCGGGCCGTGCGGCCACAGGAGTTTTTGGCATACTCATAAGGGGCAGGGTTCTCCACACACTCATCAAAGGCCATGGCAATGGTCGAACCCAAATTGGACTGGATGCGCATACTCTCCTCCGGGCCCATAAAGATCCTGCGCCCATCAATATGGGAGGCAAAGGTCACACCTTCCTCCCGGATATTCCGCAGCTTTGCCAGGGAAAACACCTGGAAACCGCCACTGTCCGTAAGTACCGGGCCATCCCAGCCGGTAAACTTGCGTATGCCGCCTAGGGATTTTACGGTTTCATCACCGGGGCGCAAGTGCAAGTGGTAAGTGTTGCATAGCTGTACCTGGCAGCCCAGTTCCTTCAGATCAAACGCCGAAACAGCGCCTTTAATGGCCCCGGCCGTGGCAACGTTCATAAAGCCAGGGGTCTGTACCGTGCCGTGCACGGTGGTGAAAGCGCCCCGCCGGGCAGCACCCTCTTTTTTTATCAACTGGTACATGAGTTCCTCCTATAAAACGGTGTTTTTTTATTATACACGGTATGCCGCTGCTTTTCAATGGTTTTATTCCTGTTCGCCGTCTAGCCGCCGGTTCGGCCTTGGCAGCACCAAGAGTTGGCTATGCCAACTCCGCGACCGTCGAAGATATCAAACACACCCTTTGGGCGCGCCCATTCCCATAGGGTGGTTCATTTTTTAGTATAGGGAAGGTATTGCTTCGCCTGC
>CANOFK010000214.1 GCA_947565265.1 uncultured Clostridia bacterium
AAGCATCTCTTTTTTGTCCCCCTGCTGAATATACATGGAAAAGCCCCTTTCAGCATGGAGATGATAGAGTGAAAAAGCAGAGTTTCCTTTATGGCGCGGTGATCCTGACAGCGGGCATGGCGGTGGTCAAAGTCATCGGCGCGCTGTTCAAAATCCCGCTCCAGCATTTTATTGGCGAATATGGAATGGGCCTGTTCAATGTGGCCTATAATTTTTATGGCCCCATTTTCAGCCTGGCCACAGCGGGTTTCCCGGTGGCGGTGTCCCGGCTGGTCAGCGAAAACGCCTCCCTGTCCCGCTGGAACCATGTGCGGGCGGTCAAGGCGGCGGCCACGCCGCTGTTTGTGGGGTTCGGCCTGCTGGGCGCTTTGGGCATGACCCTCTTCGCCCCCTTTTACTGCCGGCAGGTCATTGGCAACCCGTATGCTATTTACCCCATGCTGGCCCTGGTCCCCGCCATCCTGTTTGCCTGTTGCGGGGCGGTGTACCGGGGGTATTACGAGGGCTTGCGCAACATGGGCCCCACCGCCGTGTCCGAGATCATCGAGGCCGCCGTCAAGCTGTGCCTGGGCCTGGGCCTGGCCTGTTTTGTGGTGCGGCAGGGGGCGGAGGAATTCGCCCAAAAGGGCACGGTGTTCGGCATAGCCGCCGCGGGGCAGGACCAGGCGGGTTTCCTCACCCTGGCCTTTGCCGCGGCCGGGGCGGTGCTGGGGGTCACGGCTGGCTCCCTGGGCGCGGCGGCCTACCTGGCCCTGCGCTGGCGGTATAAGGGGGATGGCGTCAGCCTGCGGGCCCGGCGCAAGGCGCCCCCGGCCTGCAGTTGGGGCAGCACGGCCAAAGCCCTGCTGAAGATCACCGGCCCGGTAGCCGCCGGTTCCATTGCCATGAACGCCGCGGGCCTGATCGACGCCACCTTCCTGCAAAGCCGCATGGCCGCTATCATGGGGCAGGACCCCGATGCCCTGCTGTCCGCCTACCAGGGCCTCATCCCCCCCTTATATACCCAGCACCCGGAAACCCTGCCCACCTTCCTGTACGGCTGCTACACCCTAGCCATGACCCTCTACCTACTGGTGCCCGCCCTCACCCAGGCCATCGGCATGAGCGCCCTGCCCGCTGTCACCGAGGCATGGGCCCGCGCCGACCGCCCCCAGTTGCGGGAGCGCATGGAGTCCGTGTTGGGCATCACCGCGCTGGTGTGCATCCCGGCAGGGCTGGGGCTCACCGCCCTGGCCGGGCCCATTGCCCGGCTGCTGTATGGCGCCGGCGGCTCGCCGGAGATCGTCGCCGGGGTGCTGCTGTCCCTGGGCCCGGCCTCGGTGCTGGCGGCCATGTGCACCCCGGTCAGCAGTATGCTTCAGGCCGTGGGCCGGGCCGACCTGCCGGTCAAACTGCTGGCCGTGGCAATGGCCATCAAAATCGGCGTCAACTGGTTCCTCTGCGGCCTGCCCCAGGTCAATGTCAAGGGGGCGGGGGTGGGCACCCTGGCCTGCTACCTGTTTTTGGTGGCCAGCCAGCTTGCCTGTTTACAGCGGGCCGCCGGGGTGCGGCTTCATGCCGGGCGGCTGTTCCTCAAGCCGCTGGGCTGCGGCATTTTGTGCGGCTGCGGGGCCTGGGGGGCTTACCAGGGTCTAAGCCGGGTGGGCTTGGGCAACGGGGCCGCCACCGGGGCCGCCATTGCCGCGGGGGCGCTCCTCTATCTGGCGGGCCTGCTGGCCAGCCATGCCCTGGCAAAAAAGGACCTGCTCATGCTGCCCCACGGGGAAAAAATTGCGAAAACCCTTGAAAAACGGGGGTGGATGTGATATCATTGCATATGTTGCAAATTGATCCAGACTGCCGCGGCCGGGGGCCGGGGGCCCTTCTCCGCGGACGAAATCTATTGGGAGGAAATAAAAAATGAACAAGACCGAGCTGATTACAGCCGTAGCCGAGAAGGCCGAGCTGAGCAAAAAGGACGCCGAAGCAGCGGTAAAGGCTGTGGTAGACAGCGTGACCGAGGCCCTCATCAACGGCGATAAGGTCCAGTTGGTGGGCTTTGGCACCTTCGAGGTGCGCGAGCGCGCCGCCCGTTTTGGCCGTGACCCCCGTACCGGCGAGAGCATGGAGATCGCCGCCTCCAAAGCCCCGGCGTTCAAGGCCGGCCAGGCCCTGAAGGACGCGGTCAACGGCAGGAAATAAAGGGGACGGAAAGCGGGCCGCGCAAGGCCCGTTTTTATTTTCGCCGGTATCGGCAGGCAAGTCAACATAGGGAAAGGGGCGGGGCCAATGGGTCTGCCGGAAGCGTTTTTAAAAAGGATGGAAAACCTGTTGGGGGCAGAGTTCCCCGCTTTTGTAGAGGGTTACGCCCGCCCGGCCTTCCGGGGGGTTAGGCTGAACCCCCTTGCCTGCACCGGGGCGGTTTTGCGGCAAAACCTGCCCATGGCGCTGGAGCCCGCCCCCTTCTCGCCCCTCAGCTTTTATGCCGCTTGGGCCGAGGGTTTTGGCCGCCTGCCCGCCCACCATGCCGGTATGTTCTACGCCCAGGAGCCCTCCGCGGCCTCTGCCGTCACCGCGCTGGACCCCCAACCCGGGGAGCGGGTGCTGGACCTCTGCGCCGCGCCGGGGGGCAAGTCTACCCAAATCGCCGGCCTGCTGGGGGGCCGGGGCCTGCTTTGGGCCAACGAGGTGGTCAAAAGCCGGGCCTCCGCCCTGCTCTCCAACCTGGAGCGTCTGGGCGTGCCCAATGCCGTGGCCTCCTGCTGCCGCCCGGAGGTGCTGTGCCGGGGCCTGCAAGGGTATTTCCACCGGGTGCTGGTGGATGCCCCCTGTTCTGGCGAGGGGATGTTCCGCCGGGACCCCAGGGCCGTCGGGGAGTGGAGCCCCCAGCACGTGGAGGCCTGCGCCCTCCGGCAGCGGGCCATTCTGGATGCCGCAGCCTTGGCCGTAGGCACAGGGGGGGTGCTGGTCTACTCCACCTGCACCTTCTCCCCCCAGGAGAACGAGGAAACCGCCGCTTGGTTTCTGGAAAACCACCCGGCTTTTGTGGCCGAGGAACCCCCCGTGCCCCTGGG
>CANOFK010000215.1 GCA_947565265.1 uncultured Clostridia bacterium
GGGATGGCATATTTCGCGGCGGATTTAGCACTTTTTACAGTGGGGGGCGCAGGTGGTTGCGCATCGGCGGCAAAAGGGATTAAATGGGGGCGGGGGGCAAAGGCGGGGCTAGGGAAGGGGCTGGGAGGGGGGACCGGCCTGGCCCGGTTGGCCCAACTGATCTGCCTGGCCCGGCAGGTAGCGGGAGGGGGGCATACCGCAGCTTTTGCGGAAGAAACGGCTGAAGGACTGGATCGAGTCGAACCCCAGGGCCTCGGCCACCTGGGTGACGGTGTTGGCCTGGGCCAGGAGCTCCACGGCCTTTTCAAAGCGCCGCCGCTGGTAGTAGCTGCTGAGGCTGGCGCCCATGACCGCCGCGAAGGACTGGGATACATAGGAGTAGCTGTAGCCCAGTTGCCGGCTGACATCGGTGAGTTTGCGGATACCGAAGATGTTGTTATCGATATAATTGACCACGTCATAGACCATGCGCTGGCGGTGGTTGCCTGCCTGTAGGGCGGCATCCTTGCGGTAGCAGCGGCGGGTGAGCAGCAGCAGTTGGCTCAGTTGGTTTTGCAGCAGCAGGCCGCTGCTCTCGTCGTTGATGATCATCTCGTTGAACAATAGGGAGAACACCTGGCGCACGCTGCTGTGCCGGTCCTGGGCCAGGGGCTCGGTGACATGGGCGAAGAAATCGGCCAGTTGGGCGTATTCCCGGCCGGCGGCGGGGTCGGGCATGAACCCGCAGTAGTTGTAGCGCAGGGGGTCGTGGCGGCTGGAGCGGATGTTGTGCTGGCTGCCCTGGGGGGAGAGGAACAGGTCCCCCGGCCGCACCCGGTAGGCCTGACCGTTAAAGAAAAAGGTGCCGGTGCCGGAAACGATACAGGAGATCTCGTGGCAGATTTGGGTATGGGCCCCTACCTGGCGGCCGGGCTGGCACTGCCAGTCGCCGATTTGGTACAGGTAAACGCCCCCGTAGGGCCGGGGCTCGGCCAGATAGTCGTGGTCAAAGTGGAACTTGCCTTCTTTGGTATGCATATGCCAAGCCTTTCTCGGCGGCCCGTTGCGGGCGGCTGCCGCCGTGCGTATTCTGACATGGAAAAGGAGTGACCGCAATGAAGATCGGGTTTATTGACTATTATTTGGACGAATGGCACGCCAACCATTACCCGGCCTGGCTGAAAGAGGCCGACGGGGATATGGAGGTGGCCTATGGGTACGCGGTGCTGGACAACCCCAACGGCCGTACCACGGCCCAATGGTGCGCGGACAACGGGGTGGAACCCTGCGCCACCATGGAGGAACTGGTGGGGAAGGCCGACGTGCTGGCTGTGCTGGCGCCGGACAACACGGAACTGCACGAGGCCCTGTGCCAGGTGGCGCTGCGCTGTGGCAAGCCCACCTTTATTGACAAGACCTTTGCCCCGGACGGGGAAGTGGGCCGGCGGATTTTCGAGCTGGCCAACCGGCACGGCACCCCCTGCTGGTCGGCCTCGGCCCTGCGGTTTGCCACGGAGTACGGGGGGATAGACCGCGGCCAGGTGGAGGGGGTGGTTTCCCTGGGGCCGGCCGGGGCGGATACGTATAGCATCCACCAACTGGAGCCGGTGGTGATGCTGATGCAGGAGCCGGCCCGCCGGGTGATGGCCATGCCCGGCCAGAAACTGTATACCGTGGCCATGGAGTTTGCCAGCGGCAGGCTGGGGGTCATCAACGGGCTGGCGGAGGGCTCGCCCTTTATGCTGCACCTGGCCCTAAAGGGCGGCAACCGGGTGGTGGAGGCAAAGGGCGACTACTTCCAGGGGTTTATACGGGAGATGGCGCGGTTTTACCGCACCGGGGAGGCACCGGTGCGCCAGGAGGAAACTTTGTGGATAGCCGACACCAGGGCCGCGGTGATGCGGGCCCTGGGGACGCCCGGACAGTGGGTGAATGTGTGAGCCGGGGACACCGGCCATAAAAAAGGGGGAATACCTTTGAAACTACAATACTTGGGGACCGCCGCGGCTGAGGCCGTGCCGGCACCCTTTTGCCAGTGCGCGGTGTGTGAGGAGGCCCGCCGGGAAGGGGGGCGCTATGTGCGTACCCGCAGCCAGGCTTTGGTGGACGATTGCCTGCTTATCGACCTGCCACCGGACACCTACCTGCATACCCTGCGGGAGGGGCTGCGGCTGTATGAGGTGGAGGACTGCTTGATCACCCACGACCACTGCGACCATCTTTACCCGGCGGAACTGGAGTGCCTGATGAGCTGGGCGGCCCACCGGCAGGTGCAGAGGCCGTTCCGGCTGTTTGGCACGGCGCCGGTGCTGGGGCAGGTGCGGGCCCAATGCCCGGGCTGCGAGGAACTGGAGCAGGAAGGGCGGCTGGTTTTGCGGGAGGTTGTGCCCTTTACGCCCTTTGGGGTGGGGGCATACACCGTGACCGCCCTGAAGGCCGACCACGGCACCCAGGCGCCGGTGGTGTATATGATTGAGAAGGGCGGCAAGGCCCTGCTGTATGCCCATGACACGGGGCGGCTGCCCCAGGAGAGCCTGGAATACCTGGAGAAGGCAACGGCCTGCTTTGGGCTGGTTTCCTATGACTGCACAAACGGGCTGCTGGAGTTGGACAACCGCAACCACATGGGCCTGACCGGGGACGTTCTGCTGCGGGAGGCCCTGCGGGGGATGGGCCGGGTGGGGCCGGATACCCTGCACGTGGCGAACCACTTTTCCCATAACGGCCTGGTGGGGTACCGGGAGATGGAGGAAAGGGCCCGGAAGGAAGGGTTCCTGACGGCGTACGACGGCATGGCCGTGGAGTTTTAGGCAGGGCTTTGGCCGGGGCGGCCTGGGAGAATATACAAGATGATCCATTATCATTGTACTCATTGTAGCACAATCCGCCAGGCCCCGCAAGCCTTGTGAAACCTTTATTTAGGGCTTGTTTGAAAAGCCGGAAACGCCGTTTTTTTGCCCCCTTCTGCGTCAAAAATCCTTGCCAACCGAAGGATTTGACGAAGAGCTACGTGCAAGCCCCGGTTTTTCCTTGAGATGGCCCTTT
>CANOFK010000216.1 GCA_947565265.1 uncultured Clostridia bacterium
GGGGAGGCCCCCTGCCATGGAGGCAAATAGGCTTTCGCACAAAACTGTCCAGGGCCTAAGCCCTGGACAGTTGCATATTTACCCGTGTAATGGCAGCGCAGGTACCCTATTTACATTCGGTGCAGACATATTCGGGCACAGTCCTTTCGTTGATCACGGACTCATAAAGCCGCCAGCCGCCTGCCAGGTTAAAGCAGTCATAGCCGTGGCCGGCAAGAATGCGGCAGGCAATGTAGCTACGCAGCCCGCTGTGGCAGTGTACATAGACCGGCTTGCCCGCGGGTATCTCGCCCATGCGTGCCCGCAAGGTATCCAGCGGGATGTTCATAAAGCCATCTATTTTGCCGCGGCTGACTTCGGCCGGGGTTCTTACGTCAAGGAGCGTCACGCTGCCGTCCCGGGGCAGGGTTTCTATATCGTGCCAGAAATACTGCTTGACTTTCCCCGTAACAATGTTTTCCGCCACAAACCCCAGCATATTTACAGGATCCTTCGCACTGCCGAAGGGGGGCGCATAGCAGAGTTCCAGTTCGGCCAGGTCGGTAATCTTGCCGCCAAAGCGGATGGCGGTGGCCAGCACATCCATGCGTTTGTCGACCCCGTCAAAGCCTACGATCTGTGCCCCGATGATTTGCAGGGTTTCCTTATCCCACAGCGCCTTGACCGACATATTGTTGGCCCCAGGGTAATAGGACGCGTGGGAGCCGGAATAGATATAGGCCTTGTCATAGGCGATACCGGCAGCCTGCGCGGCTTTCTCGTTTAGGCCGGTGGTGGCCACGGTCATATCAAAAAGTTTAAGCACGGATGAGCCTTGGGTGCCGGTATACGCGGAAGGGATACCGGCGATCTGATCCGCCGTGATGCGCCCCTGCTTGTTGGCAGGCCCGGCCAGTGGGATAAAGGCAGGGGCCTTGGTTATAAAGTCCTCCACTGCCACGGCATCGCCCACCGCATAAATATGGGGGAGGTTGGTCCGCATCTGCCGGTCCACCAGGATGCTGCCGCGCTGGTTGGTCTTTATGCCGCAGGCCTGGGCCAGCCCGGTGTCAGGCCGCACGCCTACCGAGAGAAGGACCATGTCGGCGTGGAGTTCGCCCTGCTGCAAAAGGACGGTATGGCCCTCAATGGCCTTTACGCCGTTTTGTAGGTACAGCCGGATACCCTTTGCCTTCATGTAGCGGTGGACGTCGGCCGCCATGTCAAAATCCAGCGGGGCGATGAGATGGTTGGCAAGCTCGACGATGGAAACATCCAGCCCGGCCTCCCGCAGATTTTCCGCCATTTCAACGCCAATATAGCCGCCGCCTACAACAACGGCAGATTTTGGCTTGGCCTGGTCGATATACGCCCGGATTTTCAGCGTGTCGGGGATATTGCGCAGCGTAAACACAAAGTCACTGTCCGCGCCGGGTATGCCCGGCCTGATGGGTTCCGCGCCGGGGGAGAGGATCAGATTGTCGTAGCTTTCCACATAGGTTTCCCCTGTCTGCCAGTCCTTTACCGTTATAGCCTGGTTGCTGGGGTCAATTTGCACAGCCTCGTGGTGCACACGGGCATCTATGTTGAACCTTGCCTTAAAGCTTTCCGGGGTCTGCAAGGTCAGGTTGCTCTTTTCGGTGATCACGCCGCCAATATAATAGGGTAGGCCGCAGTTGGCAAAGGAAACATAGCCCCCCCGCTCTAAAACCAGGATCTCCGCGGACTCATCCAGCCGGCGGAGCCTGGCCGCTGCCGACGCGCCACCGGCCACGCCGCCAATAACAATCGTTTTCATAGTCAACATACCTCTTTCCTGGAAGGAGATTTTGGAATGGGACAAAGCCAGTTAGAGCCTGTATACCGGGAGATATTCCCGTTTTGGAACCAGATCCCGGAATCGGACCGGGCGTTTATCTGCCAGAATTCCGTGGTGAAACCCTACCCTAAGGGCGCCCATATCCACGATGGCAGCGAGTGTTCCGGGGTTATTTTTGTCCGTTCGGGCAGCTTGCGCCTTTATATGATGTCAGAGGGTGGCAGGGATATTACGCTCTACCGCTTACATAAAGGCGATATGTGTATGCTGTCCGCCTCCTGTGTGCTGCAAGCCATTACGTTTGATGTGATGGTGGATGCGGAGGAGGACAGCGAGTGCTATGTCATCAGCGGCCCGGCCTTTGCCGAAGTTTCCGCCCGGCACCCGCAGATCAGGATCTTCGCCCTGGAAACAGCGGTCAGCCGTTTTTCAGATGTGATGTGGGTCATGCAGCAGATCCTTTTTATGAGCATGGACAAGCGGCTGGCTATCTTCCTTGCGGATGAGTCGGCCCGGAACGATGCTGACATAGTGGCCCTGACCCACGAGCAGATCGCCCGGTATATGGGCTCTGCTAGGGAGGTGGTATCGCGGATGCTGAAATACTTTGCCAACGAGGGGATCGTAGAGGTTTCCCGCAAAGGCATAAAGATCTTGGACAAAAAGCGCCTGCGCCGGTTAGCCCTCCAGCAGGGCCAGGATCTGTGACTTTGGCATAGCGCCTACAGACTGCTGTACGGGCCGGCCGTCCTTCATGACCACCAGGGTGGGGATGCTTGCCACCCCGAAGGCCTGGGCCAGTTCCGGCTCCTGGTCCACGTTGACTTTACCAACAAGGTATTGGGGGTTTTCCTCGGCAACCTCATCCACCAAAGGGGAAACCATCCGGCATGGCCCGCACCAGTCGGCGTAAAAGTCCAGGAGAACTGGCTTGCTACTATTTTTTACGGTATCGAAATTGGTTTTATTCACACTGAGCACAGACATATTTTTTACCTGCCTTCCTTTTGTTGATGGCTTTAGTATACCCGTTTTTTGCTTTCGTTTCTGTGACATGGTCACAATTTTCGCTTACCAAGAGAGAACCTCCCCCAAAAGCGGGCAGCTTGGGGGAGGTTCTGTTACTTGGATATAGGGGGAAGGGGCTATAGCATCTCCTCTACCGGCACTGGCACCGCGTCGGGTTCAATGGGGCAGGTGTAGCCCTTTACAGAGGCTGCCTTA
>CANOFK010000217.1 GCA_947565265.1 uncultured Clostridia bacterium
GAGGCTATGGTTATTGAGGCCATCCAGTCCGGGGCAAAGGACTTTATTGTGAAGCCCTTTAAGTCTGACCGTATCATGAAAACTGTCACCTCCATTGTCGGCGCACCCTGATGCGGGTGGCGGCGACGCTGCGGGGGCTTGCCGTTGGCATGGGTGGAAGTGTGCTCTCCCTTTTGGGGATGCTTTTGACCGTTGCGGCTGTACTGGCGCTGGCCTATTGGTGCACAAAACTGATAGGCCGGCACGGTATGCCGGGGTGGGCAAAGGGTACAAACCCGGCTGGTGGCGGGCTTGCACTGCTGTGGCAGGTGAACTTGGGCAAAAATGAGCGTTTGGTACTGGTACGCGTGGAAAAGCGCTGCCTGTTGCTGGGCGTAACCGGCGGTGGGG
Source organism: uncultured Clostridia bacterium (assembly GCA_947565265.1). Taxonomy (GTDB): domain Bacteria; phylum Bacillota; class Clostridia; order Oscillospirales; family Acutalibacteraceae; genus Acutalibacter; species Acutalibacter caecimuris. The sequence goes on from CANOFK010000217.1 coordinate 391, forward strand.
TCAGTGTACTGACAGAACTGACGGAGGAAGAGGCCAAGCCCTGGCTGCAAAAACTGGAACCCTCCGGAAATGCCCCCAGCTTTGTGGACATTTTGCGGGAGAATTTCCCCAAAAAGAAATGAGCGTGATGGATTGGCTGAGAATTTAGAAGGAATTATCAATATTAATGGCGACAGTGTGCAGGCGCTGGAGATCATCATCCTGACCACGCTGATTGCCCTGATCCCCTCGCTGGTGATCATGTGCTCCTCCTTCACCCGGTATATCATCACGCTTTCTTTTTTGCGCAACGCTATGGGTACCCAGCAGACCCCGCCTAACATGGTGCTGGTGGGAGTGGCCCTGTTTTTGACTTTGTTTACAATGGGGCCGGTGATCGACCAGGTGAATACACAGGCATATACGCCATACATCAACGAAGAGATCACCCAAGATGAGTTTTTTGACCAGGCACAGGTGCCGCTGAAGGAATTTATGCTGCGTAATACAGAACCTTCGGCCTTGAATATGTTTTGTGACTTGGCCAATGTGGAAAATCCAGGCACGGAGGAAACGGCCATTGACCTGCCCCTGCGGGTGATAACCCCGGCGTTTATCACCACTGAGTTGAAACGGGCTTTTGAGATAGGTTTTTATCTGTATATCCCGTTTCTGCTGATAGACATTATTGTGGCTTCCACATTGATGTCGATGGGCATGATTATGCTGCCGCCGTCCATGATCTCTACCCCCTTTAAGCTGCTGCTTTTCATCAGCATAAACGGCTGGGAGATGGTGTTCTCTACGTTGGTACAGACCTTTAACTGAGCCCCGCGGGACCCCCTTGCCCAGGATATACAGAGGAAACTATGACAGGAAAGCGAGGTGACTGCCAGTGGATTTGCCGGTGGTAGACGTTTTTCGGGAGGCTATCGGCGTTGTGATCCGATTGGCCGCGCCCATGTTGCTGCTAAGCATGGTTGTGGGCGTGATCGTGGCCATTTTGCAGGCGGTCACGCAGATCCATGAACAGACGATCTCGTTTATCCTGAAACTGATCGTGGTGGTGCTGTTCCTGGTCATTGGCGGTAGCTGGATGATGGAAACCCTGCAAGGATTTTTCTTTGGGCTGTTCGACCTAATGAAAGGATAGCCTATGGATGCATTTGATTGGAACGGCCTTACACTGTTTATGTATATCTTTATGCGCATGGCCGGGTTTGTGTTGTTTAACCCATTTTTTGGGCGCAACAATATACCTGCCTACTTTAAGTCCGGGATGACTTTGGTGCTGGCTATGTCGGTAAGTTATACCTATACGGGCACAGTAACAGCCCCGGCTACGTTTATTGAGCTGGCGGTGCGACTGATGCTGGAGCTAGCCATCGGCTGGTTTATTGGCGTTATTATCAACCTCTTCCTTTTTGTACCTGCTTATGCAGGGCATATCATGGACGAGCAGATGGGTATGGCCATGGCCCAGACCTATGACCCCAGTTTCCAGGGACAGGCAACGCCGGCGGCCAATGTGCTGAATATTTTTGCGATTTTGATTTTTTTCACGGCTAACGGCCACCAGACACTGTTGCGGCTTATGCTGGATTCCGGCGGGCTGGTGCCTTTTGGCAGCGCCGCTTTGGGAAACGCCGCGGCGGAGAAGGTGGCACAGTTGTTTATAGAGTGCACATTGCTGGCCATTAAGCTGTGCTTGCCAGTTCTGGGGGCAGAACTGATGGGCCAGGTGGGCATGGGGGTGCTGATGAAAGCTATCCCGCAGATCAACGTGTTTGCCATTAACATTGAGTTGAAGGTGCTGGTGGGCATTATCCTGCTGTACTTCTTAATCAGCCCCTTTAGTGAATTTTTGATGGAGATGGAGAATACCATGCTTTTGGAGGTGGAACAGGCCATTGCGCTGGCCGGCGGGGGATAGCCCCCAGAGAGGTGCAGAAGAAACCGGCGATAAAGCGAGGTGGTGGATATGCCCGGCGAGGACAAAACCGAAAAGGCAACGCCGAAACGACGGCGTGACGAACGAAAAAAAGGTAATATCCTGCTGTGCCAGGACATTATTGCGGTTTCGACCCTGGTGGCAAGCGTGATCATGTTGCGGGTGATGTTCCCCAACATGGCGGCACAACTGGGGGAGTTCTTTACCCGCTGTTCCGGTTTTGCCATGGATACGGTAGCCAATGGCAGCGCGTATTATATGGGGGAACTGCTCTTCCAGGGGGTTATGACCTTTGTTGTAACGGCCGGGCCGATGCTGGCCGCAACCGTGCTGGTAGGCATAACGGCTACCCTGGCCCAGACCCGGTTTTTGGTGGCGGGTGAAATCATCCGGCCCAAGTTTAGCAAGATAAGCCCTTTAAACGGCTTTAAGCGGCTGTTCTCCTTGCGCAGTATCATGGAGGCGGTCAAGGGGCTTATTAAGATTACCATACTGCTGCTGTTTATCTACAACAACCTGATCAACCTGATGAATATAGCCTCCCGGTTTATGTACACAGACCTGGGGGCGGCCTGCCAGGAACTGTTCCAGGAGATTTTCAATATGCTGCTACAGGTGTGCCTGGCATTTGTGGCCATTGCCTTTTTCGACTTCCTCTATCAGCGCTGGGAGCATGAACGGCAGATGAAGATGTCGAA
>CANOFK010000218.1 GCA_947565265.1 uncultured Clostridia bacterium
GTTCGGTCGGCTCGTGACGGCCGCCCCCGGCGGCCCTCGCCCTTTTCAAAGGTGGCGGGGTTCTTAGGGGGCGACAATCGCCGGTGGCGATTTCCCGTCGCCGACCGAGGCGGCAGCCGAGACCCAGAGCCCAAGAGTTGGCGTAGCCAACGCTCCGCCGCCGGAGGCTAAAATTTCGTCATAAACTCTTCACTTTGGACACACCCCCCTAGGTGTTCCCCCTTGCCAAGCGCCCCTTTATCCGCTATAATAAAGGGAAAACAGGAAAGGGACGTGAGCCGGATGGCATCCTCCAAATTTTTCAAAAGCAAAAAGATTTTTGACCATGTTACCCTGATCACCGGCCTTGGCTGGGAACAGGGCTACCTGATCGAAGGCCGGGACAAAGCCCTGCTCATCGACGGCCTGGCAGGCGTAGGCAGCCTGCGGGCCTTTGTGCGGGAGTTGACCGACCTGCCGGTAACGCTGGTCAACACCCACGGCCATGTAGACCACATCGGCGCAAACTTCGAGTACGGCCAGGCATACATCGCCCCGGACGACGTGGCCCTGATGTACCGGCACAGCGGCCAGGAAATGCGCCTGGACTTTGCCAAAAGCGGGGGGATGTTCGCCCCCCTGCCCGTAGAGCCCCGGCTGGACGACGTAACGGTGCCCGGCCCGGTCAAAACCCTGCCCCTCTATGACGGCACCCGGTTCGACCTGGGCGGCGTCTGCCTGGAAACCATTGCCGTCCCCGGCCATACCAAAGGCACCGTGGTGTTCCTGGACCGGGACCTGCGGGTGGTCTATTCGGGGGATGCCTGCAACCGCAACACCCTGGTCTATGGGGAGGAAAGCACCTCCATCGAGGCATACCGGGAGAGCCTTTTGCACTTTAAAAGCTACCAGCCCGCCTTTGACGCCCTCTGGGGCGGCCACGGCGGCGCCCCGGAGGACATTGCCATTATAGACAGCGCCATCGCCCTGTGTGACGAGATCATGGCCGGCACGGACGACAGCGTGGAGAGCGTAGGCTTTACCGGCCGGCCCTGCTGGTACGGCAAAGCGAAAAACGAACGTTTCCAGCGGCTGGACGGCGGCATTGCCAACATCGCCTATGCCAAAGACCGCATCTGGAAAAAGGACCTGGCCTGAGAAAAGCAGGTACACATATATATAAGAAAAGAGGGATCAACATGAAAAACAGAAAACCCATGGCTTTGCTTTTGGCGGCCCTGCTGGCGCTGGCTGTGCTGGCCGGGGGCTGTTCCACCCCAAAGGGCGAGGGTGCCTTTACCGCCAAAACCCTGGACGGCGGCACCTTCACCCCAGAGGACCTGGCGGCCAAGGACCTGACCGCCATCAACTTCTGGGGCACCTACTGCGCCCCCTGCATCCAGGAGATGCCCGACCTGGCCGCCTTTGAAAAGGCCCTGCCGGACAATGTGCAGATGATCACCGTGTGTGTAGACGCCCAGTTCAACGAGGCAACCGCCAGCGCCCTGCTGGAACAGGCCGGCTACGAGGGTATCACCCTGGTCAGCGGGGACGAGGCATTTGACGGGCTGCTGGAAGGGGTCCAGGCAGTCCCCACCACCCTGTTCCTGGACTCCACCGGCAAGCAGGTGGGCACCCCCATTATCGGCGGCGGGTTCCAAGACTTTTCCGGCACCTTCCTGCAAGCCATGAACCAGGCCCTAACGGCCAGCGGAAAGGCGGAGATCAGCCTTGAAGAGTAAAACAGCCAATGGGGCCAATGGGGCCAATGGGGTAAATGGGGTAAATAGGGTAAATTTGGCCCGCTGGGGCCTGCTGGCCGCCGCGGCCCTGCTAATCCTGGCGGGCCTGCTGGGCGGGCAGCACATCCAGGTCATGCAAAAGGCGGTGCGCATATGCCTAGAATGCATCGGCATCGGGTAAGCAAGGGGGGCAAGCGGCGGCTGTCCTTCCAGCGCCGGGTGCAGTTGCTTTCCGCCGCGCTGGTCAACGGCTACGCCCTGGGCTTTCAAAAGGGGCGCATTTTCACCGGCGGCACAAAGGCCGTCTGTGTGCCGGTGCTCAACTGCTACTCCTGCCCCGGCGCGCTGGGGGCCTGCCCCATCGGGTCGCTGCAAGCGGGGCTGGGCGGCGGGCGGTTCCCCTTTTATGTGCTGGGCCTGCTGATGCTGTTCGGGGTGGTGCTGGGCCGGGTGGTGTGCGGGCTGCTGTGCCCCTTTGGCCTGGTGCAGGACCTGCTGTACAAAATCCCCTCGCCCAAGTGGGAAATCCCCCCCAAGCTGGACCGGCCCCTGCGCTGGCTGAAATACCTGGTGCTGCTGGTCCTGGTGATCCTGCTCCCGGCCCTTGCCCTTACCGGGGCCGGGGTCAGCGTCCCGGCCTTCTGCAAGTACCTCTGCCCCGCCGGCACCCTGGAAGGGGGCATCCCCCTGCTGCTGGCGGACCCGGCCCTGCGGCAGTTGGCCGGGCTGCTGTTCAGTTGGAAGGCCCTGGTATTGGCCCTGATCCTGGCAGCGTCCGTGTTTATCCGGCGGCCCTTCTGCCGGTACCTCTGCCCGCTGGGGGCCTTCTATGCCCTGTTCAACCGGTTCAGCTTTTTCCAAATGAAACTGGACCAGGGCAAGTGCGTAGGCTGCAAGCAGTGCGAGCGGGCCTGCCCCATGGCGGTATCAATCACCAAAACCCCCCGCAGCATCAACGGGCCGGAATGCATCCGCTGCGGCAAATGCAAGGCCGTGTGCCCCAAAGGGGCCATTTCCATGCAGCCGCCCGGCACCCCCCGCGAAAAAACCCCGGCGGACCCCCCCGCCCCCGGTAATCCCCCGCGCGGTTGATCGCGACACCCCTTCATGTGAGCGGGTGCATCCAAAGCGGAGAGTTTAAAAGCGAGGTTTCGCGAACAAATCGTAAAAGTTTCGTCATCTCACCTGCCGGTTCGGTCGGCTCGTGACGGCCGCCCCCGGCGGCCCTCGCCCTTTTCACAGGTGGTGGGGTTCTTAGGGGGCGACAATCGCCGGTGGCGATTTCCCGTCGCCGA
>CANOFK010000219.1 GCA_947565265.1 uncultured Clostridia bacterium
CCCCCAAAAACTTTCCTGCCCCCCACCTGAATCCCCCCAACGCCCGCAGCGCCTCGCCAGCCCGGCGCTTCCCCCGGCCCCGTTTTTGGCCCCCGCCCGCCGGGGCTTTGCCCCGGTCCCCTAAGAACCCCCAAAAACTTTCCTGCTCCCACTAAATGTCCTCTGCCGGCCCGCCGTCCTTTATTCCCCCCGCAGATACGCCCGCACCTGGGCCTCGTTCCCGTCGTACAGGTCCGGGGTAATGCCCATATACTTGCACGCCTCATACAGCACCGGCACCACGTCCTTGTGAATGCCCACGCAGTGGTGGATATACGGCCCCTCCACAATCTTCGCCTCCAGCCGCTTGATGTTCTCCACCTCCACCCACAGGTAGGTGCCCATGCCCTTGGGGCCGTCTATGCCCTTGGCGTTGCCCAGCAGCAGGCTGTACGCCCCGTTGTCCCCGTCAAACCGGCACAAAGTCAGGTCCCCATGCTTGGCCTCGGCGGTTATGGCACCCGGGTGGTCAAACGCCAGCGGGTAGGTAATGCACGGCCTGCACCCCGCCACCGAGAGCGGCCAGGGCCCGCAGTGCTGCAAAAGTTCCCCGTTCTCCCTGTCCGGGTGCCGGATGGTCCAGTCCGCAAAAAAGCTCCGGGTGCCGTCGTTGGCGGCAGCCTCTGCCAGCAGGGCCGTCACCGCCCCGTGTATATCCGTTTCGCACACCACCGGTATCCCCTTATCGTTCAGCAAAGCGTTGGCCGCGCAGGGCATAATGCCCAGCTCCCCCTGCAAGGCGTTCCAGCACTGGATCGCCGCCGCGTTGCAGTGGTATTTCCCCACCAGGCGTTCCATGGCCACCGCCAGCCCGGCAACCATCTCCAGTTGCCCGTCCGTCACGTTGATGTCCATATGTTCCCGGCAGTAGGCCATGGCCGCCTGCACTTCTGCCCCCTGGGCGAGGGCTTTTTTCACTTCCCCGGTCAACTCCGGCAGCGGGATGGGCGCAAGCTGGATGTTGAACTTCTCCAGCAACTCCCCCTCGTTGCACATGGTCGACCAAAAGTCAAACGGCCGGGGCCCAATCTGCAAGATCCTGATGTTCCGGAAGGTGCGCACCACCCGGCACACCGCCAAAAAGTCCCGCAGCCCCCGCGCAAACACCGGGTCGTCCAGCCGGCAGTTGGTCAGGTAGGTAAAGGGCACCCCAAACCGCCGCAGCACCTTGCCGGTGGCAAACAGCCCGCACTGGGTGTCCCGCAGCCGGGTGCCGTCGGGTTCCGGCCGCTCGTCCAGGGGCCCCCACAGCAGCACAGGCACGCCCAAATCCTTGGCCAGCCTGGCGCACAGGTACTCGGTGCCAAAGTTGCAGTGGGGCAAAAACAGCCCGTCCACCTCCGCCGCCTTAAACTTCTCCAAAATCCGCAGCCGGTCCTCCTCGCTGTACAGCAGCCCTTCCCCGTTGATGTCGTCGATGTCCACAAACGCCACCCCCAGTTCCCGCAGCCGCTCTGCCGTCAGCCCCCGGTACTTCACCGCGTCCGGCGCGCTGAAAATGCTCCGCCTGGTAGGCGCAAACCCCAGCTTGATGGTTCTTTCCATACAAAATCTCTCCTTTATCTCTATACTGCCAGGCCGGTGTACCGGCCCGCCTGCCCTTTCCCGGTCAGCCCGGCGCCTTCCCCTGGTCCCGCAGGTCCCGCACGCTGTCCCTGCACACAAAGGCGCTGGTTACCTGCACCTTGGTGCGGTACCCGCCCCCGTCCCCGGCTATCTCCAGCAGCCTGCGCACGGCGGCCTGGCCCATCTCGTAGTTGAACACCCGCACCGTGGTCAGCGGCGGGCTGGAAATGGCGCAAAAAGGCAAATCGTCAAACCCCACCACCGATACCTCCCCCGGCACCTGCCGCCCGGCCTGTTCCAGGGCCCGCATGGCCCCCAGGGCGATCATATCGTTGTCCGCAAAAAAGGCCGTCGGCAGTTCCGCCCCGCTGGCCAGCCAGGCCGCCATATCCGCCCTGGCCTGCTCCATGCCGGTAGAAAGGGGCACGGTGTACCGGGGCTCCACCGGCAGGCCATGTTCCGCCATGGCCCGCAGATAGCCCTGCCGCCGGTAGTAGAAGTTCTTGATCTGCCCCTTCCCCTGCAAATGCCCAATGCGGCTATGCCCCTGGCCGATCAGGTAGGAAACCGCCTCAAACGCCCCGTCGGTATTGTCGATGAGCACCGCGCTAAAGGGCAGCCCCTCGTACCAGTTGTCCAGCACCACCACCGGCCCCGCCGCTTTCCGGAACCGGGCGGCCTCCCCGGCCTCCATCTCCGTGGCCAGCAGCAGCAGCGCCGCGCCGCTGTCCTCCAGCAGTTCCGCCAGCCGGGCGTCATAGTCCGGGGCCCCCTTTTGCAGGTGGCAGGTTATAAGCTCCAGTTTCAGCCGGCGGCACTCCGCCTCCACCCCCGCCATCAGCCGGGCAAAAAACGGCGAGTCATTGACCACCGCCCCGTCGGCCTGGTACACCACCAGCCGCAGCCGCTGCAAGCCCGGCCCGTCAAAATACCCCGCCTCCCTGGCGGCCCGCAAAATCTTCTCCGCGGTTTCCCGGCTCACCCCCCGCTTGTTGTTCAGCGCGTTGGAAACCGTCGCCGGCGAAAACCCCGTCATCTCGCTAATACTCCGAACGCTCGCCTTCATCGCCCCTACCTCCTTTTCTCTTTTCATGCCGCGCCGGATCCTCCAGCGCCCTATCACCCAACACAGCCCTCCGCTGCCCCCCCACTTCTCCCCCTCCACGCCGTAAAACTCTCCGCGCCCCATCAAAGCCAACCCAGCACAGCCCCCACGCTGCACCCCGGCCCATCCCAAACAACCGCAAAACAAAATGCAAAAACGAACAACTAAATAATTCACATCTATGTTTATAGAATACCACACTCACGCCCGAAAGTCAAGCAATATCTGCCCCCTACCCGCCCATAATCTGCCCAATGTATTTATAGTGGCTGATGGGATGGGAGGACATAATGCG